>JAEZKS010000055.1 GCA_023436075.1 Methanobacteriota archaeon | reverse complement strand
GTATTGCCCAAGCACTATTAAACGACCCTGAGCTACTGGTCCTTGACGAGCCGACAACTGGCCTTGACCCTGAAGGCATGGAGATGTTGCGGGAAATAATAAAAGAAGCGAGTTCCAGTGGGAAAACTGTATTTTTATCTTCCCATGTGATTGAGGAGGTTGCTCAGGTATGTAATAAAATTGGCATCATTTCGGCAGGGAAACTCGTTACCGATGGCAGCCCCCATGAAGTCGGACGAAAGCTATGTGGAATGGATAATCGCAACATCGTCGTAAAAGTTAAGGGTCCGATGCCAGAATTATCCACTCCAGGCATATTAAACGTGAAATATTATCCTGATGGTGCCAACATCCAGACAAATGGCGATATTATCGAGCTAATCTCTAGAGAAATTACCGACAGGGGGGCAACGATTCTCGAGTTGAGAATCCTGGAAGCTTCCATTGGGGATATGTTCATGGATATCGTTTACAGAGGTGGTCGCAATGAGAACTGAATTGATCATCGCTGAAAAAGAGTTCAGAGACCATTTTACCAGTCGGAGATTTTTAGCTTTATTGACACTGATGATGCTGCTGTCACTCTATGGCGTATATAACGGCTTGAACGATTATAATTTACAGTTGAATTATTATAAGGAGACGGTGAACACAATTGCAACCGATCCTCAAGTGCAGGAAATGGTAACCCAGTATCAAAAACTTATTTCAGATGCACAGGCGGGGGGGTCTTCGCCGGAAGAGATCGCGGCAATGCAGGAAATACTGGATGAATATCTACATCCGTCTATGCCTAGCCTATCGCTGATATTTTACCGTTTCAACGATTATTTCATGATCGTTGGTATAGCCATCGCAGGTATACTCGGATTTAACATGATCACGAAGGAACGGGAGGAAGATTCGCTCAAGATGCTATTATCTAAGCCGATCTATAGAGATACAATTATTAATGGAAAAACGATTGGCGCCATGGGAACTATAACATTGATCCTTACCATGACATTCCTATTGATGATAGCCATGATGCTGATATATGGAATCGTTCCTAACGCAAACGACATTGGCGGCGTATTCTTTTCGTTCATCAACATGGCAATGTATTGTATGGTATTTCTAGGTATTTCAGTGATGATATCAACTCTGGTAAAAAATTCAACGGACTCGCTTATCATTTTTCTGGCTATTGCAATATTGTTTTATGTGGCTTTACAGCTTACCCTTCCTCTAACGGACATGATCGTTGGACCATCCCCTCTGGAGAATAATGTGGCTGGCGCAGATATGATAAATACAACATCTGGGAGTCTCTTTGAAATCCAAAGCAACCCAAAAATTATCGACTATATTAAAAAGCGACAGTTGGTATCCGAAGCGACCAATATTATATCGCCCATATATAATTATATGATAATAACTAACGCTATTATCACAAACGAGAAACCATATATGCTTTCAACACAGGAAAACGATCCGACATTGCTCAGTAGAATTTCATTGATTTCTACGAATTTTTTGGCGATGCTAATTGAGATAATAGCGACATTTACAGTATCGTACGTATTGTTTATGAGAAAAGGAGTGATTTGAATAGGCACATATCTCCAGATTAAATGGATGAGTACATTATGATACAATTACTAAGGATTGGTAAAAAGGAACAAATGGCATTGATCGTTGGCGCGATCGGTGGAATCGCTTTTTTCATTTACTATGCGTCGGGACAGCGACCGCCGAACTATATAACGCCATTGAACCCGGCAGGCGTACTGCTGTTTTTCCTGGTTATCGGCGCGATGGGAGCCTTTGCTGCAGGCGAATTGAAAAAAGCCGCCATTGCTGCCCGGTATGGCGCATGGGCGGGGGCAGTTACAGGTGCCATGGCATCTGTAACCTTAGTGATCCTGCATAATTATGCGAAATATATCCAGGGCCCTGCGATCGATTTTTCTGCGCTGTTTCGCGATTTATCATATTATGTCATAATGGGAGTAATGCTAACTGCAGTGATAGCGGCCGTAACGCTGGCCATAGGCGCTGCTGGCGCATTCGTTTTCTCCTGTGTCGCGCAATTTGCCGACACGGCCGTGCATTTCAGGCAACACAGGCGATAAGCTCATATTTTTATCTACGGGTGAAGATCAGGCTGGCACATGCATACAAAGCCACCGCGATCACGTTGAACCCTGCAAAGGCAGCGATGCCCGGCACGTAGTCGTGGCCGGACGACGAAGGCACTGGCGAAGGCTCCTGCGGCTGCAGTGGCACCGGCGTCGGCACGTCTGTAGGGTCAGGCGATGGCAGCGGTACTGGTGTGGCCGTGGCAAGGCTCTCGTTGACGAGAGGAGTGGGCTCTGGCGACACAGTCGGTGTCATGACAGGAGTCGGGGAGGGGGTTGGCGTAGGCGTGACAGATGGCGCTGGCGTCGCGGTCACCCGGGGCGTAGGTGTGGGCGTGATCCGGGGAGTTGCCGACGGTTTATGAGTCGCAGTAGGCTTGGGCGTCGCAGTCGGTGCAGGAGAAGGCGACGGTGATGGCGTCGGGGTAGTCGTCGGAGTGGGTGTCGGTGACGGTGAAAGCGACGGAGAAGGAGATGCTGTAGGCGGCGGGATCGGTGATGGCGTGGGCGATGGGGAAGGCGAAGGTGTCGGAGAAGGTGTCGCTGTGGGGTCCGGCGATGGCGTCGCGATCGGGGATGGAGTGATAGTCCCGTTAGTTTCGTTCGTCGGAGCTCCCTGCGCAGTAGTCTGCCATGCCAGGGACAACAAAAATAGTGTCAGCATAGAAAAAGCGAACAGTGCTTTTATCGTTTTCATTTTCAGGGCCTCTACATACGAGTTTTAAGACAGATAGCCGCTATTCTGCCTGAAGTAAGCAAAATGACGGCTTAATCACCTAAATACTTTCATTCGTCGGCTCTGGCCATGGGCATGTCGTACGCTTGCCATGAGATGGCTGCATAAACTATATCGCGCTTCGTTTTCAAAAAGTAGAAATGCTAATCAGAAGGTGTAATGCGTGAAGATCATCGGCATCAGCTCAAGTCCCAAAGCAAAGGCCAGCAACACGCTGAAACTGTTGAACGCCGCCCTCGAAGGCGCACGAGAAGCCGGAGCGGAGACGGAACTTATCGATGTGACGAAGCTGAAGATCAATTTCTGCAAAGGCGACGTATCCTGCTACCGGACCGGTAAATGCTTCCAGGATGACGACTACGCGGCCCTGAAGGAAAAGATCATGGCTGCTGACGGCGTCGTTTTCAGCGCGCCGAATTACATCGACAACATCCCCGCCCAGCTCAAGGTCGTGCTCGACCGGAGCGCCAACTTCATCCACGAGCAGCTTCTGGACGGCAAATACGGCTTCACTATCGTCACCTCCGGCTCGCCTGCTTATGAGCGAGTCCTGGAGACCATGGAGGACTTCATCACGAAGTCAGGAGGCCTGACCACCGGCCGGCTGGGTCTGGCCATGTCGCAGGGCCCGGACGCGGCGGCAGCGGCGGAAAAGAAGGCACGGGAGATGGGCAAGGATCTCGTCGCCGCGATCAGGGAGAAACGGGCGTATCTGCAACAGGCGACTGCACACAAGGCATGGAAAGAGCAATTCGCCAATAGCGTGAAGTTCAATAAGGAGAACTGGAAACATAACTATGACCTGTGGGTTAGCAAAGGCTGGCTGAAGGCATAATTGGGGCAAATTAACGCCCCTGCCGCCGTCTTAAAAGTTCCTTTGTGTACATTCATGTGCACTTCGTGAACCTTTGTGTCCGTTTCACACCACCATAATCGAGTCGCATTCCGGCCACAGTTCCCCCGAGACATTCCTTTTACGAGAAGGCGGCAATGAAAGGCTTTATATAGAACCACATTCTCATAAAAGCTGCGATCATTTTCACACAGGAGGATTATTGACATGGCACAACAAGCTGGACAACAGTATATCATGCGCGAGGGCGGACAGGTTACCCGCGGGCGTGAGGCTCAAACTTACAACATCATGGCAGCCATGGCCGTGGCCGGCTCGGTCGTCTCTACGCTCGGGCCGCGGGGCATGGACAAGATGCTCGTGGACTCGACGGGCGAGATCGTCATCTCGAACGACGGGGCCACGATCCTGCGGAAGATGGACATCGAGCACCCGGCGGCCAAGATGATCGGCGAGGGCGCCCGGGCCCAGGCCCAGGAGGCCGGCGACGGCACCACGACCGCGGTCATCTTCGCAGGAGAGCTGCTGCGCCAGGCGGGCCTGCTCTCCGAGAAGAGCCTGCATGAGTCGTCGATCGTCAAGGGCTACCAGATGGCGGCCGAGAAGGCGCTGGAGATACTCAAGGAAATGGCCATCGACGTCTCCGCGAAGGACACTAAAACGCTCAAGAAAATCGCAGCCACTGCGATGACCGGCAAGGACACGGACGACGCGAAGGACTTCCTGAGCGACCTGGTGGTCAAGTGCATGGATGCCACCATGGAAAAGGACTCGAATGGCAAGTACTACGTCGAACGGAAGAACCTCGTCCTCGAGAAGAAATCGGGCGGCCTTGTCGAAGAGTCCCGTATCATCGAGGGCGTCCTGGTCGACAAGGGACGGGTCAACTTCCAGATGCCAGAGAAGCTGTCGAACGTCAAGGTGCTCGCCATGGACCTCGGCATCGAGGCTAAGGACACACAGTTCGACGCAGAATTCAAGATACGCAAGCCAGGCCAGTTCCAGGACTTCGCGGACATGGAAGACCAGCAGATCAAGGACCAGGTCGATAAGATCGCGAAGCTGGGCGTCAAGGCAGTCTTCACGACGAAGGCGATCGACGACCTCGCCCAGCACTACATGGCCAAGTATGGCATCATCGGCGTCCGCCGGCTGAAGAAGTCCGACGTAGACCGCATCGCCAAGGCCACCGGCGGCCAGACGGTCACCAACCTGGACGCGATCACGAAGGACTACATTGGCACTGCCGGGCTGATCGAAGAGATCACCGTCGGCGACGATGAGATGATCCTGGTCAGCAAGTGCAAGGACCCGAAGGTCATCTCTATCATCCTCCGTGGCACGACATCTCACATCCTCGACGAGTACGAGCGCGGCATCGACGACGCACTGCATGCAGTGCAGAACGCGATCATCGACGGCAAGATCGTTCCGGGCGGCGGCGCCCCCGAGATCGAGCTGAGCCTGCGCCTCAAACAGTATGCGGCGACCGTCAGGGGCAAGGAGCAGATGGCGATCGAGGCTTATGCGAACGCGCTGGAGATCGTTCCCCGGGCGCTGGCTAACAATGCCGGGCTTAACCCGCTCGACATGACCGTTGCCCTCAAGAGCAAGCACAACGGCAAGGGCGGCGCCAGATATGGCCTGAACGTGTACGAGGGCAAGGCGATCGACATGCTCGATGCGGGCGTGGTCGAGCCACTGCGGATCAAGACCCAGGCCATCAAGAGCGCCACCGAAGCGGCCTGCATGGTGCTGCGCATCGACGATATCCTTGCCATGGCGCAGACGAAGAACCCCGCGGGCGGCATGCCTGGCGGCATGTAAGACAAAACCCTGACAGGAGGGGGCTAAGCCCCCTTCATTCCTTTTTATATAGTCGTTTGTGAAAGGGCACATTTTTTATTTATAACCGTCTCTGCGGTCTCTGCGCAGTCTATGCGCGCTCTGCGGGAATTAAACAGTTATCTGGTACTCGCCGCATAGCCGGAAACAGGG
>JAEZKS010000048.1 GCA_023436075.1 Methanobacteriota archaeon | reverse complement strand
TCAACACAGAGGTCACAAAGGCTCCAGAGGTATCACAGAGGATTTTAACAAAACGGCTGCGGTGTGAGCCATATTTTTATTCGTCCTCTGTGCGTCCTCCGTGCCCTCTGTAACCTCTGTGTTGAAGCTCGGAGACCTCTTGCCGACCTCCGAGACCTCTAAGGTCGTTGAAACTCAGAGCTCTCTCGAAACCTCTGAAGCCTCTTCCACTAAGCTTTGCCTGCGGCCGGGGCGGCTTTCCCTTCTTTTCCTTCCTTCATCTTCAGGAGCGTCGCCCATATGTATTCGACAGGCGGCGTGTTGGGCGCGCTGACCCCGCGGAACGCATACTGGATGATGCCGTCCTTATCGATGACGAAAGCAGCCGGCCATGTCCAGTTCGCGACAGGGTCATAGACGTCGTACTCCTTCACTACCTTCATCTCCGGATCGCTGAGGACCGCAAATGGCAGGCTCATGTTCTCGGCCAGTGTGCTCACCTTGCCTGGCAACTCGGGGGTGACCGCGATGACCACGGCGTCGCTATCCCGGATCATCGGGTATTTCCCGGCAAACGCCTGCAGATTGCGGGTGGCATCGCGGTCGAATCCGCCCGTGAAAAAGACCAGCACGACGGCGTGGCCAGACCGGAAGCTGTCGAGCGATACTTCTCTGCCTGCCACGTCCTTCAGGGCGAAGCCCGGCGCCTGTCCCCCGACGTCATGCTTTAAGACCAGCCTGTACATACGTGAGAAAATCGGGCTCTGCCGTTAAAAAAATGTCCCGGTTTTTTATTACTTAGAGGTCTCGGAGGTCGGCAAGAGGTCTCCGAGTTCCAACACAGAGGCCACAGAGGCTCCAGAGGACGCACAGAGAACGAATAAAAATGGTCCTAGTAGCCGTTTTGTTAAAAAATCCTCTGTGAGTCCTCTGGAGCCTTTGTGACCTCTGTGTTGAAGCTCGGAGACCTCTCGTAACCTCTGGAGCCTCTTCTGGCACCCCACAAAAACCGCCATATTTATTTTCTATTGTATAATCAGGGCTAACCGGTTTTAAATAGACTAAATTTTATAAAAAAGTGCAACAAACGTAAACTCATGAACTGGCGCAGCATCAGGGACACGTTCGGGGTCAGGTTCTGGAAAGAGCTGTTGAAGGATATCCTGTTTGCACTGGCCGTGGTGTTCGTGATGGCCGGGACTCTGTTCATTTACTCGGGGACGTGGCCTCCCTTCGTCACCGTCGACGGGCAGAGCATGCTTCCCAACCTGCGGCAAAACGACCTGATCGTCATCAAGTCAGCCGACCGGGCGAGCGTGACGACGCACAGCGAGTCGCTGAGCAACGGCCACCGCATGTTCAACGAATATGGCGACGTGATCGTGTACCGGCCTCTGGGCGACTCGAGCAGGACGCCGGTCATCCACCGGGTCATGTATTTTGTGAATGAGGGAGAGCCCATGTGGCCTGGCGGTCCGCCCGCACCCCACAACGGCTACATCACCCAGGGCGACAACAATTACCTCTACGACCAGAGCTCGGGCATCTCTCAGAACCAGCCCGTGAAGCCCGAATGGATCATCGGCGTCGCCGAAATAAGGATCCCATATCTCGGGTGGCTTCGGTCATTGCTCGGATGAAGGTGGATGACACAAAGGGTCGCAGAGGACAAAGGCATCGCGAGTTCGGTAAGGCGCCGTACTGGCGCGGCCCTTTGTGTCATCCGTGTCACTTCGGATTGTTGTTGGGAGCGTCGATGCCCCGGACGACGGCAGCCAGGGCCCGGACGTTCAGGATGTTGTGGGCAACGATCTCTCGCGCCACGCTGTTCCTGAACACGAGCCGGGCCAGCTCAGCCAGGCCCGACGGCGTCTTCCACGCGTTGAGGAACGAGTTGTATCCCTCGGCGGCCATTGTGTTTAGCTCCTCGCTGCCGGGGCTTGGCCGGTACTCGTAGATGCGATGGTTCGTCTTCCAGTCGTCCGGCCTGATCTGGCCATCCAGGACCATCTCCTGCCAGATGGTCGTACCCACCAGTACATCGAGCACGTTGAGCTGCACGCCATGAGGCCTGAGCTCTCTGATGAAGTCGATGGTCCGCCTCATGTCGGCGGCTGATTCTACCGGCGCCCCGACGATAAAAGACGCGATCACGATCATGCCCGATTGTTTGGCGTTCGCCACGGCCTCCCTCGCCTGCGCCGGCGTCGCGCGCTTGCGGTAGTATTCGAGCACGTGCTCGGACGCGCTCTCGGCGCCGAAGTAGATGACCTCGAACCCGGCGGACTTCATCTGCCGGAACAGGTCGGGCGAGGACTGATTCACCCGGCCCTCGCAATAGAGCTTCAGCTTTATCCCGCGGGCTTTGATCAGGTCACATATCTGTTCGACCCGATCTCGCCGCTGGGTGAAGTTATCGTCGATCAGGACCACGCTCTCGTATCCGTCCCGGTAGAGCTGCTCCATCTCGTCGACCACGTTCTGCGCGCTGCGGTAGCGCCAGCGGCGCTTCGAAAAGGTGGCACAGCTACAGTAAGTACAGTCGTAGGCGCACCCTCTGGAGGTACACATGGTGGTGAACTTGCCGAAGGTCAGCGGTATTCCCTGGAAGACGTAGCCGTAGTCGATGCCTCGTAGCATAGTCCTGTCCGGAAACGGCAGAGCGTCGAGATCTGCGATCAGCTCGGGCTCCGTCGATACGAGAGCTCCGTCGTCGATATAGCTGATGCCCGGCACTCCGACAGGGCGAGCCTTTCGCTCGATGCAGCCGAGCAGCGTGACGAAGGAAAACTCGCCCTCGCCGCTGATGATGTAGTCAATGAACGGATAGCTGCGCAGGATCTGCTCTGTAGCCAGAGTCGCATGGTAGCCGCCCAGGACAATGATCGTATCGGGTAGCCGCTCGGCGACGTCTTTCAACACGGACATTGCGTCCATGAAAGTATGAGTCGAGCAGTTGAGGCCCGCTACGTCCGGTTTTTCCCTGACAATGGCATCGACCAGTTCCTGTGCCGTCCAGTTCTTGCAGAACGCGTCCTCGACAATGATGCTATCGTCTTTACGTTCTTTTTTAACGTTAGCGGCAATGTATAGCAGCCCGAGCGGAGGCCAGCGCTCCGTGGTCCGGCCGGGCGGCGTAGACAGAAAAATCTTGATTTTTACACCTTCTTATGCCGATCGGATGAGCCAATATCGGTAGTTATGTATAAACATACCATTAGGATATGGGCGATAAATAGCTTTTGGGTGTAGAACGGCGGATATATTGATAAACGACGGTAAGGATAAAAAACTACAGTTCAGGTACAAGATGATGAAAAGATGCATGCGGCAAGTAAGACAATCAGATAAAGAGCTATCTGCAAATGGTAGTAAATCGTAAAAATACTAAAAAATACCATTACAGGCTATTTTTGCGCCACTTTTAAGCTATTTTAAGGGCCCGGATTAATGGCTTTGATTAATAGCTGGATTACAAGTCGGTTATGACGGACCGGCCATATTCTATCACTTTCTACAGCCTCTGCTGTGAAGCATAGAACGGCCTGGCGTCCTTGAGCGACTTGAGCCTGTAGTCATCCATGAGCACCTTGCTGGTGCCTTCCGCCGGCACGCTAAGCGAGATCTCCTTGGTGCGGCCGTAGCGGCCCTTGCTGACCACGGTGGCGTTCACGATGCCGAGCATGTCCAGTTCCGAGATCAGGTCGGTGACCCTGCGCTGCGTCAGGACATCCGCGTCGATCATCCGGCACAGCCGCCGGTACACGTTGTACACGTCGCCGGTGTTCAGCTCCTTGCCCGGAGTGCCGCGGTCGAGCAGCACAATGCTGTACAGGACCAGCTTGCTCTGGGTCGGCAGCGTGCGAACCACTTCGGTGATCCGATCCTGCTCGATCTTCTCCCTTGCCTTGCGCACGTGCTCCTCTCGCACGCCGGTGTCTCTCATGCGCTCCGAGATTTCCGCAGATACGCGTAGCAGGTCGAGCGCCTTGCGAGCGTCGCCGTGCTCCTGGGCGGCGAAGGCCGCGCAGAGCGGGATGACCGATGGCTCCAGCGTGTTCTCCTTGAACGCGACCTTACTGCGCTGCTCGAGAATGTCCCGGAGCTGGTCGGCGTTGTAGGGCGGGAAGATGATCTCTTCCTCGCCAAGGGACGACTTGACCCGCGGATCCAGGTAGTCGGTAAACGTGAGGTCGTTGGAGATGCCGATGATGCTGACCTTGGCCTTCTTCAGGTCCGAGTTGATCCGCGACAGATTATATAGAATGTCGTCGCCGCTCTTCTTCACCAGGTTGTCAATCTCGTCCAGGATTATGATGGCCACCTGTTCCCGCTTGTCGAGCGCATCCCGGAACTCGTTGAACACCTGATCGGTAGGCCAGCCTGTGATCGGCACTTCACGGTTGTAGTGTCGCGCGAGATGGGCCAGGATCCTGTACTGGGTGTCGATCCGCTCGCAGTTGATGAACAATACCTTGCACTGGACCTGCATCTTCTCGGCCAGGTCCTCGAGCTTCTTGCTTACACTTTCGAGTGTCGCTGTCTTTCCTGTTCCGGTTTTGCCATAAATGAGAATGTTCGAGGGTGACTCGCCGCGCAACGCGGCGACCAGGATCTCGGCAACCGAATTGATCTGCTCCATGCGGTGAGGAAGGTAATCCGGGGTGTACGATGGCCGGAGCACCTCGCGGTTCGAGAAGATCGCTTTCATGCTGAGCAAGTTCTCGAACACTCTGTCGATCGTCTTCTCCTCGGCGTTGCTCATCAGATCGTCGAATAGCCCTTTTCCGTCTTTGCCGGCCGGGCTTGAAGTCTTCTCGAGGCCGGCGTTGTTTCCGGCCTCTGCGCCTCCCGGGGCAGGAGGAGGCGAGGTTCTGTCTGTCAGCATGTTATTGTTCTCCAGAATCAAGCGGTTCCAAAGGAAATCATAGTTGCTATGCCGTATTAATAGTTGTGGTTGCCCGAACCCCATGATTTCCACTGCAAAAATCGTGTTTTTTACGTTATTTTTACAATATATCAACTAATCAACCATATTAAACTTATATCTTTTAATTAATACCTGTATGAAGTGTTATAATGGCTATAAATCGAGATGATGCCGACGTAAACCCATGATTTCCATTGGAATTATTGCCATACAATTCATACCCACCCCTTTATTTCGCATGGAACATGAAAATACAAAGCAAAGCTTAGTATTCACCTGATGAAAATACCTTGTTGTATCGGTTTAGCGCTTAAAGTATTTATACATAACTGTTTATAAGACAATCAATTATAACATTATTAGCTATTATTATAATTTTAAAATTTAAAGCTGATAAAATCATCCGTTTCAATTAAAAACATGTCAGGAAGTCGATCTGGAATGAAATCGACAGAAAAGTGTTCCAATTGAAATAAAGGGGTAGGGCATCCTGTAGTCTCTATAGAAAAAATTGTAGATAAAGGACGATAATAGAAAGACTTACAACTATCTCGTTTCTTAAAAACGCCTTCGTGTACCTTTGTGTGCACTTCGTGAACCTTAGTGTTCTAACACGAGGTTCCTGATACAGTCTTGTCCTGTGCTTCCGTCCGCGAAAAATATATTTAATCAATGTGCGCCATAGTGCCAACAAAGGTGATTTTATCATGTTTCCAGGAATGGGCGGCAGGGGCATCAACCCGAAACAACTGCAGAAGCAAATGAAGGCTATGGGCATCGACGTACAGGATATCGAAGATGTCAAGCAGGTGATCATCAGAACTGCCACCAAAGAGATCGTATTCAATGACGCGCAGGTCACGATCATGGACGCACGTGGCATGAAGTCGTACCAGGTGGTAGGCACCCCGGAAGAGCGGCCCATACAGCAGGCGCCTATCGGCGCACAGTCTCCAGAAGCTCCGCAGGGCCCTGTCGAGATCCCCGAGGCTGACATCATGCTGGTCGCCCAGCAGGCAAAGGTCAGCAAGGACGTGGCGAAGAAAGCGCTCGAAGATGCGAAAGGCGACCTGGCCGAAGCGATCATGAAGCTCGCCGGCGGTCAGTAGCACTGCTTTTTTCACATGAGAGCTTCAGGGCATACGACGTTTTGAAAGCATGCCTTTGAAGTGCGCGACAGGCTTTTAAGACAGAGGCGGCAAGTACGAAAGACTTAAAACAGGCTATAAAATATGACGGACGACAGAGGCAGCAATTCTGACTATTCTGGCATCGGCGATCATCAGGCATCACCGGGGGAAAATGTCAGGAGAGATCAGCGCATAAGCCCCGGACAGCATGTTCTGCTCCGCGCCCGAGATGAACGGGAACGTCAGGACGGCCAGGAACGCCGGGACAGACGGGATCAGAACAGACGGGAGTACCGAGAGTACTTCGCCATCGCCGGCGAGGGCAAGCTGCACACGGACCTGGGCATTGTCGATCTGGGAACTCTCGAAGGGAAATCATGGGGTGAGGTGGTGTCGTCTCACAAGGGCGCAGAGTTCACGATCATCAAGCCCCGGGCGCCCGACCTGTTCCGGCACATGACCCGCACTGGCGCGCCCATGATGCCCAAGGACATCGGCGCAATCATTGCATATACCGGCGTATGCCCCTCTGACATGGTGCTCGATGCCGGCACTGGATCCGGCGTTCTGGCCGCCTACCTGGGCACCATCGCCCGGAGGGTGATCACTTACGAGACCAACGAACAGTTCGCCGCCAACGCTCGCAGGATCATGGAAAAGGCCGGCATTTCGAACGTCGACGTCCGCCATGGCGACCTGGTCGAGGC
>JAEZKS010000281.1 GCA_023436075.1 Methanobacteriota archaeon | reverse complement strand
GTCCTCACCTCACCAGCGCCCATGTCCACGCCGACTTCTCGTCCTCCTGAGTTCACAATTCACATCGAGGGCGGTAAAGATCACGGGCCGGGCGAAACTCTGCGCTTCTACGGCATGGACACGTATTCGGATGTCGTATACCTGTTCGTATCCGGAACGATGGCTCCTTCCGGCGGCGGTCGCATGGACGATGTCAGGGCCTCGGTCGCCGATGGTGAACCTTCGGCTTTCGCGCGGACGAACGTCAGCGATGACGGCTCATGGGAATATTTCTGGACCGTGCCTGAGGATCGGCCTGCACTTATCTTCGATCTGTACAACGTGATTGCAGCGGCAGAGCCGCGGGATAAGGCGCACCTGGACGAAGCTCTTGCATGGGACATGGTTACTGTTAAAATAAGCTAGCACCAACCGTTCTGTTAGATAGGTCTAATGAGAGTTTTTGTATCCTGTCACGTCTGGTGCTCTGCATTTTCTATTATAGCCAACAGCCTTGCATCTGCTTTATTTCATCCGTTTTGTGTAGTCACGAAGGCCGCTGATGCCACAGGACGATTCGAGGCTGGTAAGCATTCCGTATAGCTTTTCAGCCGCGTCGTCGCCCATCAGTTTCTTCTCGTCCTCTTCCTGTGTCTCCCGGAGCTTGTCCAGATCTTTTTGCGACCAGGTGCCTTCCATGACCGGGAAGAGGACTGTCTCCTCATAGGCGGCGTGTGCCGTGAGCATGTCTTTGAAATCGTTGAAGGCTCGCTTCAGGTCTTCCATCTCAGCCTTGCCTCCGGTAGTTCCCGGCTTCGAGAGACTTTCCATGTGAGCCAGCAATTTCCTGGCTTCGATGTGCTGTGTTTTCAGGGTCGAGGCGCAGTCGGCAAGCTCCGTGCCTTCGAACCGCGGATAGACGTGTTCCTCCTCGATCTTCATGTGGTGATCCACGACTGCCTGTCGTATCAGCTTACACGCCTGGTTAACCTGGCCCAGGCTATCCTTAGAGACGCTGCCTTCAGGCCCGAGAACGTTGTTCACAGCCAGCAGGATGCGGGTTAGCTGGCCGTGTTCGACGGTCAGCTCTTCCGTCGGGGATATCTTTTCCAGGCCGTCTTCCAGGCCGGAGGGCATACGCTTCATCATCTTCTGTGCCATGTGTACAC
This sequence comes from Methanobacteriota archaeon, assembly GCA_023436075.1. GTDB lineage: Archaea > Halobacteriota > Methanocellia > Methanocellales > Methanocellaceae > Methanocella_A. The sequence continues at coordinate 3,556 of JAEZKS010000281.1, read as the reverse complement.
TTCCAGAACTGACATCCTTGTGAAATTATTAAAAGATAGGCTCGATAAAACGCGATAAAACATCTGACGTAGCCTTGTTTTACCCAGACGCTTCGTCTCAGGTATACCTTGCTGCCGCATGGATTAATTTCACGTTCATGCGCCGTGCTAGCAAGTATTATGGTATCCTCCGTCAATATACGCCCGGTTATAGCATGGACCTCAAGGAATTTTTTAAGAGGGACCAGTTCGCGGCATACTGCGGTATCGAGCTGCTGGAGGTCTCTCCCGGCGGCGCTAAGGTGCGAATGAAGGTCGAAGAACGTCACCTGAACGGGCTGAGGACCGTCCACGGCGGGGCCATATTCACGCTGGCAGACTTTGCGTTCGCCATCGCCTGTAACTCTCACGGCACCGTGGCTGTGGCGCTGAACGTGAGCATCAACTTCGTGAAGGCGGCTTTCCCCGGCATGACGCTATATGCTGATGCAAAGGAAGTCTCGGTAAGCCCCAAGATCGGCACCTACGACATCCGTGTCACGAACGAGAAGGGCGAACTGATAGCGACATTCGAAGGCCTGGCCTACAGGAAGAAAGAAAAGCTGGAAGAACTTGTATAATCCGGCTGCTAAAAACATGAGTGCCCGTTGGCCTTAACATGAGTGCCCGTTGGCCCGGTCGCGCGCGTGACTGCTGGGGCTCCTTGTTAAATACCTGACAACCCCGGTTAATCTACAGCGACCAGACACCTTTTTTCTTTAGAATCTCGATTCCGCCGGAAGTGATGTTGAAGGTATAGCTCTCCAGTGGAATGCTGGTCGATCGCATCTTCGAGACTTCAAGGTGCCGCTCTCGCATGCTGGTATACGGGTTCTCGCGGATCACCAGCCGGATCACGCCATAGGCCGAATACGCCGAGACACCTTCAGTTCTCTTGTTCGACGTGTCGTCCATGATATATAATGACGTATAGGACTGTTTGGCCAGCAAAAGGTTTAGCGTGTCGAGTTGCTTACGGAACTCGTCCATGGACATGTTCAGCGTGAATACGCCCAGGTTGTCGATCACGACCAGCTCCGCGTCCTTCGGTATTTTCTCGACGAGGCTTATGATGTCAGACTGGATGCTGTCGATCTTCTCGAAGCCCAGCGACATCGTCTGGATTGTGGTGTAAGCCCTTTCCTCGTATAACTTCACGATCTTGAGCTGGCCTGAGTCATAGAACTTCCGCACGTCATGGCCGATGCTCTCAGCCTGGTACAGGATGTCTTCGAGCTCTTCCTCGGTGGCAATGTAGACGCACTTCTTTCCGGCCATGCAGCCATTATAAATGAAGTGGATCGCGACGATGGTCTTGCCGGAGCCGGCCGAGCCGGTAATCAGGACGCTCTTGCCCTTCGGATACCCTCCGCCTATGAATTTGTCAAGCTCCTGGATACCCGTCGACACCCTATCCATAATCAGACCACGGCTAGTTTTTCTACGACTTCTGCTACAAGCTATTATTATTCATGATATATAGCTATAATGGTGCTTTTAGGGTAAACGGCCGCTTCTGGAAATACGTTCAGCCCGTAGATGCCAGTTATGTAATATTTTTTGTAATTATACTGTTTATTATGCCTGCGTGTGTTTTACTGACTTTATCGGGCGGTAGAAAATATTTAAGCTAAAAAGCGATTCTGTATTATGCCCGGGCTGAAAAACGGGTTGCCGCATGTTCTTTTGGCATCTACGAGATCGGCCTGTGCAACGGGATAGTGCGATTAACTATATATAGAAGTGCAAACATTACTAAACCCGACTCACGCATCGCTATCCGGTTTGCGCATACGGAGGCAGTTATGGGCTCAGACAAAGGAGAAGTGGACGAGGAAACTGTCGAGACTGCACGGGGGAAAGGTGGGCAGGCCCCGGCTTCGGCGAGCGTCGAAACCGACGTGGCCGAGCTGAGCAAGCTCTCGGCCCAGCTCGACGAATACAAGAACAAGGTTCTCTACATGCAGGCGGACTTCGAGAACTACCGCAAGCGGGTCGAGCGCGAGAAGGCCGAGTTCAGGGCGACGGCTAACGAGGGCCTGATCATGGATTTGCTCGACGTCTACGAGAACCTCGAGCGAGCCCTCGATGCATCGAAAAAAGGCGACTCACAGGCTCCCCAGATCTCGAAGGGCCTTGAGATGGTCTATGGCGAGATGAAGGCCGTACTGGGGAATTACGGGCTGAAGCCGATCGATGCAGTGGGGAAAAAGTTCGACCCCCATACCATGGAAGCGATGATGCAGGAAGTCGCGACGGATGCCGACGACGACACCGTGCTCGACGAGTTCCAGCGGGGATACATATTAGGCTCAAAAGTCATCCGATGTTCGAAAGTGAAAGTTTCTAAGAGGTGATTACACCATGTCAAAGATTCTCGGTATAGATCTAGGTACCAGCAACTCTGAAGCGGCAGTCATGGAAGGCGGCAAGCCGGTCATCATCCCGAGCGCCGAGGGCGCACGGCTGTTCCCGTCCTACGTCGCGTTCACGAAGACCGGCGAGCGCCTTGTAGGCGAGGCGGCCCGGAGGCAGGCGGTCACAAACCCCGAGCACACCATCCTGGCGATCAAGCGCAAGATGGGCACCGACTACAAAGTCGATATCGACGGCAAGAAGTACATGCCGCAGGAGATCTCGGCAATGGTCCTGCAGAAGATCAAGCAGGACGCCGAGGCATACCTGGGCGAGAAGATCACCAAAGCCGTGATCACTGTCCCGGCATACTTCAACGACAACCAGCGGCAGGCCACCAAGGATGCGGGCACCATCGCCGGCCTCGAGGTCCTGCGGGTTATCAACGAGCCGACTGCAGCGGCGCTGGCCTACGGCCTGGACAAGACGGGCAGCCAGAAGATCCTGGTCTTCGACCTGGGCGGCGGCACGCTGGATGTCACTATAATGGAGATGGGCGACGGCGTGTTCGAGGTGCTGTCAACGTCGGGCGACACTCAGCTCGGTGGCACCGACATGGACAACCGCATCATCGATTACATCGCTAACCAGTTCAAGAAGGACAATGGCATCGACCTTCGCAACGACAAGATGGCCATGCAGCGGCTGCGCGACGCCGCCGAGAAGGCGAAGATCGAGCTCTCGAGCACTCTGCAGACGCAGATCAACCTCCCGTTCATCACCGCTGACGCTAACGGGCCCAAGCATCTCGACTTAGTCCTCACCCGCGCGAAGCTCGAAGAGCTTGTCCGGGACGTCGTGGACCGGTGCTACCCGCCCATGCGGCAGGCGATCAGCGATGCCAAGCTGGCGGCCGGCCAGGTCGACCACATCATTCTGGTCGGCGGCCCGACGCGCATGCCGATCGTCATCGAGACGATCAAGAAGTTCTTCGGCAAGGACCCGGAGCGCGGCATCGACCCGATGGAATGCGTCGCCATGGGCGCCGCCATCCAGGGCGGCGTACTGGCCGGCGAGGTCAAGGACCTGCTGCTGCTGGACGTGACGCCGTTGAGCCTGGGCATCGAGACCATGGGCAACGTGTTCACCAAGTTGATCGAGCGCAACACGACCATCCCTACGC
>JAEZKS010000272.1 GCA_023436075.1 Methanobacteriota archaeon | reverse complement strand
GTACAGGGCCTTCATGATCTTCTGGTCCTTGCCCAGCTTCACGAAGAAGACTGCGACGATGGAGGCGACAATGGCCGCTGCACCGAGCAGGAGCGGGAAGGTAACCAGATTGCTGATCGCGTTGGCTGAGAGGTCGTAGGAGTCTTTGATCCAGGTCGCCGAGATGCTTCCGAGAAGGATAGCTGCGAGGGCGGTGACGATGTAAGTCTCGAACAGGTCGGCACCCATGCCGGCGCAGTCGCCTACGTTGTCGCCTACGTTGTCCGCGATGACCGCGGGGTTCCTCGGGTCGTCCTCGGGGATGCCCGCCTCGACCTTGCCCACCAGGTCCGCGCCCACGTCAGCGGCCTTGGTAAATATGCCGCCGCCCACACGGGCGAACAGGCTGATCAGGCTGGCGCCGAAGCCCAGGCCGATCAGCGGCCGGAGCGCAGCCATATCGATGGGCTCGCCAGGGCTGATGTAGTAATTGATCGTGACGATGTACAGCAGGCTGATACCCAGCAATCCCAGGCCTACGACGGCGAAACCAGTGACTGCGCCGCCCTTGAAGGCAACGTCGAACGCCTTGGCGAGGCCCGTCTTGGCCGCCTCGGCCGTCCGGACGTTCGACCGGACCGAGATGTTCATGCCGATGTAGCCGGCCAGGGCCGACAGCACGGCACCGACGATGAAGCCGCCCATCACCCACAGCCAGGCCGTCAGGTCGTCAGTCAGGACACCTGCAACGATCATTGCGATAGCGATGATGATAGCGATGATGAAAATCGTCTTGTATTGGCGATTCAGGTACGCCATTGCGCCCTCCTGCACGGCCGAGGAGATCTCCCTCATGCGCTCCGTCCCGGCGTTTTCCTTCATGACGGAGTACGCGAGGAAGCCCGCGAATGCCAGCGCGAGGACACCTGCAATTGGCGCCAGTATAGTATAATCCATGTAATCTTACCTCCAGTGATTTAAAACCACCAGCACGGTCAGCGGGGCCACGGGAAAGACGGCGGATGTCCGCAGAAGACGCCTGGACCCCTATCATTGAACTGTGGTGCTTCTTGGGTATACTAATAGAGTGAAGGTTTATAAGATTTACCTTTGGCCTGCCCCCCGGAACGGAAAAAAGTCAGCTATCGGAGAGGCATGAGCGCGCTGCCCTGTCTCAGGGTCAGGACGGCGCCCGGGACGAGCGCCAGGCGTCGGCGGAGCCTCCGGGGGACGATGGCGAACTTCCCTTCCTCTGAGAGCAGGTCCATCTTCAGCAGGGTGACCTGTGCGACCTCGCCGCCGGGGAGGGCCACGCTGGCCATGCCGCCGTCTTTCACGCCCAGCCGTTCGAGCGTCGTCTCATCGACCAGCACAACGCTGCGGTCATCCAGCGTCTCGATCGTTGCCAGTTTCGACGGGTGTCGCGGCTGCAGCGTCGGATCGCTCGCCATGACGATCGTCACCTCCGTCTCGGGGATGGCCGGCTCAGGGGATGCCGGCGCCTCGATCACTGTGTCAGCGCGGGCCGGTTCAGGCATCGTCGGACGCATAGCCTCGGCTGGCGCAGGAGCTTCGGGTTCGGGCACTGTGACAGAAGGAGCTTCTGCCGGCGGAGCCGCCTCGACGAATGGAGTACCTCCCTCGATGAAATAGATGATGACGGCAGCGTTGCCGGCGGACTGTTTCAATGCCGTGACTGCCCGATCGCCGGCAAGGTGCTCCTGGTGTGAGGCGAAAGCGGCGTCGACGACCTTTCCGGCGGCGATGAACGCGTAGCCGATCCAGGAAGTTTCCCTGGCCTTGAAGATACAGACGCTGCGATCCCGGAGCAGGTTGTCGATCAGCGCCCGGGTGCCGAGCATCGGTCCGGCCTCTGTCTCGACGACGTTCGCGATCTTCCTCCCCGCGAAGAAACCGATCATGTCTGACGAAAGCGTGTAGATGGCCATAGAGCCGTCGGTCACAGCCGCCTTGTTCTCCAGCGGGGCGATCAGTTCGCTCCCGAGGGCCATCCAGTCCCCGGACTCTTCAAGCGCGGTCACAGGCTTGCCGGCTTCGTAGACGACGATGCCTTCCAGGTCCGCGAAGACAAGCCGGATGCAGCCGGTAAAGCCGGATGACGCCAACTCCTTCTGTCGGGCATAGTAGTCTCTGGACAAGCCTTCGAAGACGATCTGTTTCGCTGGTACGAGCATGCGTGTCTCACCTAGATGGTCGACAGGACGCCTGCCAGGAAGAACAGGCCCGCTCCGGCCAGCAGCAGGTTGACGTACAGTGCAGTGTCAACGCCCGGCAGCAGCACTGGCAGCGCCGTGGCGACGAGCAGGGCGAAGAAACCCAGGCTCAACAACAGGAACAGCCTCAGCCTGTTGCGAAGGTAAAAGACGAAAGTCGCTACCACCAGCACCACCTGGATCGCGAGGACGAGATAAATCAGCGTTTGCGGAAGATCCATACCGACGACCGTAGAATTATCGACGGTATCCCTTATATTCCTTATGATGGCCCAGAGGTCACAAAGGACGCAACGGGGGCAATATCCTTTATCACTTAACGGACCGATAAGGAGATGGACAATCGCAACTCATGATTGAATGATGACAAGGTATGTGGCTTTCCTGCGGGGAGTGAACGTCGGCGGACACACGATGGTGAAGACATCGGACATATGCAAGG
>JAEZKS010000259.1 GCA_023436075.1 Methanobacteriota archaeon | reverse complement strand
TCACCGGCACCTCGATCAGCGGCCCGATGACGGCGGCGAACGCCTGGCCTGACTGGATGCCGAACATGCCGATCGCCACGGCGATAGCCAGCTCGAAGTTGTTGCTCGCCGCCGTGAATGACAGGGTGCAGGCCTGCCCGTATTCCACGTCCATCCGCTTCGAGAGGAAGAACGAAACCACGAACATGACCAGGAAGTAGATGAGCAGCGGTATTGCGATCAGCACCACGTCAAACGGGTTGGTCACGATGAAGTGACCTTTGAGCGAGAACATCACGATGATCGTGAAGAGCAGCGCCAGCAATGTGATCGGGCTGATCGCGGGAATGAACTTCTTATCGTACCACTCTGCGCCCATCCTCGGCCGGACGAGAACTCTGGTGAGGAACCCTGCGACGAATGGGATGCCGAGGTAGATAGCCACCGACTCGGCGACCTGTAGAATAGTGATATCGACTACCATGCTTTGCATGCCGATCAAGCCGGGCAGCACCGTGATGAACACGTAAGCGTAGATCGAGTAGAAGAACACCTGGAAGATCGAGTTCAATGCAACAAGAGCGGCCGCGTACTCCTCGTCGCCGCAGGCCAGCCGGTTCCAGACAATGACCATGGCAATGCAACGTGCCAGGCCGATGAGGATGAGTCCTGCCGCGTATTCCGGATAGCCGCGTAGTAAAACCGCTGCCAGCACGAACATCAGGACGGGTCCGATGATCCAGTTCTGGATGAGGGACAGGGCCATGACCTTCATGTTGCGGAAAACCTTACCGATCTCTTCGTACTTGACCCGCGCCAGCGGCGGGTACATCATGACGATGAGCCCGACGGCGATCGGTATCGAGGTCGTGCCCCAGGACAGGCTGTTGAGAAAGTCGGCGAACGCCGGGTAGACGTACCCGAGCCCGATGCCGACGGCCATGGCCAGGAATATCCACAGGGTCAGGTATCTGTCGAGGAATGATAGTCTCGGAACCTGAGTTTCAGTCATGATGTGACCTCTTCAATATACTCTCTTTAAAATCGCGATCAGTTCATCGGCATGTGGCATCGACTTGCGGATTTTATCGCAGGTCTTATCGATGTCGTATTCCAGCCTGATGACCTCGGACCTCTGCGTGGCTGTGTCGAAGATCATGCATGAGGCCCGCCAGTCGCTGTCTCTGGGCTGGCCAACGCTGCCGGGATTTAGTATGATGAGATCGGAAAGTTTTCTCATCATAGGCATATGGGTATGCCCGGCAATCAGAAAATCACAGGATACGTCCTTTAGCATCTGCTCGACCTTTTCCGAAGGCGTGTCCGGGTAAACGTAGTCGAAGAACGACGCCGGGCTACCGTGTACCGCCATGGCTTTCAGGCCTTCGAAGGTGAAATCCAGGCTCGTCGGCAGCGCCATGAGGAACTCTTCTTCCTTCTCCGTAATCCGGCTCCAGGTGTATTCCCTCGTGGCTTCCGACAGGTGCTTGTATTTGTAGCCGCAGCCGCAGTCTACATGCATGGCCACGGCGTTGTCGTGATTGCCCCTGACCGTCGGCACACGGTTATCCCTGACCCAGTCGATGATCGCCAGGGGGTCCGGCCCATAGTCCACGAGGTCCCCTGTACAGATCACTGTATCGTAACGGACGTTTTCGAGGACCGATTGCAGTGCCTCGAAGTTGCCGTGGATATCGGAGATCAGGAGCAGTCTCATGTCTATCTGTTCAAGGTTTGTTCAGCAGCTCTTCGACGATCCCGGTCGCGTCACGCACGTACTTCGTGCAGCGGCTCGTATGGTAACCTTTCTCCTTGAACATCTTCGCGCCTTCCGGGGTACCTATTTCCAGCCCGAGCAGCTCCCGGCAGACTGTGGAGCCGTTCAGTCCGCTGAACCGCCGGGCGAACTCCTGTGTGAGCGCGTAGGTCTTCTCTTTCGCCGCCTCGTCGCCCTCGTGGTATTTACCATACTTCAGGCCGATCGCCATGTAGGCCCCTGTCACCGCGCCGCAGGTGTCGCCCAGCCGGCCCATGCCAGCACCGAACGCGCACGACACCTTCAGCGCTTCCTCCCTGCTCATCCCATAAGGCTCGCAGCAGGATGACAGCACCGACTGCGCGCAATTGAACCCGCGGCTGAAACAAGCGGCCGCATCATCTTCCCGTGTCATATGGATACACTTAAATATGTCAATACATATATAGATTATCATCCGGGCGCGTCCCGGACAACACATAGGTGCGGAACTACCATGATAACCCTGAAATGCTGCTGCGGAAGGAAACCCGTGGAAGTGGCGATGCCCGACGACGAAGATGTCCGGGCGGAGGCCAGTTTCCTGAAGGCACTCGCCGACCCGGCGCGAGTAAGGATCATCTACGCTCTGGCAGCGGGCGAGCTTTGCGTGTGCGAGCTGATGGAGCTTCTAAACATGCCCCAGACAATGGTCTCTCATCATTGTAAAATCCTCAAGTACGCACAGATCGTCTCTGACCGGAAAGCCGGCAAATGGGTTTACTATTCCCTCGTCGACAGCCGGGGGAGGGCTGTCCTGGACACGCTTCGAGTCGAGGGATAATGATGCCTATCATGCATACAGACAGCGAGATCACCCTGAAAAATAAGGTCGATCACTTCCTTGCCCGCTTGGGATACCGCCGTGGCGAGCACCGTGTCGAACCAGGCCTCTATGCGCTGGGCAACCCTGGCAAAGAGTCACCCGTCTTCGTCACGGCCAACTACACGCTCAGCTTCGATGCCCTGCGATCGGCGCTGAAAGGCATAGACGGCTACCTGCTAGTGCTCGACACGTTTGGCATCAACGTCTGGTGCGCGGCCGGCAAGGGCACCTTCGGGACGGAAGAACTGGTACATCGGATCGAGGCCGTCGGCCTGGAGGACGTCGTGTCTCACCGGAAAATCATCCTGCCGCAGCTCGGCGCGCCCGGAGTGCGTGCGCCAGAGGTGGCAAAGCGGACCGGTTTCCGGGTGGAGTACGGTCCGATCAAGGCGACAGATCTGCCCGCGTATCTCAATACTGGCAAGGTTACGCAAGAAATGCGGCGCGTTCGATTCCCGGCGATGGATCGCATCGTGCTGATCCCGGTCGAGCTGGTCGCAATTCTCCTGCCGTTGGCTGTCCTGACCGTCGTGGCTTTCATAGGCCTGGGCTGGCTCTCGGCGCTGGCGGTGCTGATCTCTGCGCTCGCCGGCACCGTGCTGTTCCCTGTCCTGCTGCCCTACCTGCCGACGAAGGACTACAGCACCAAAGGGCTGCTGCTGGGAATCCTCGCCGCACTGCCGTTCGCAGCATACCAGATGATGACGTTGCCGTCCGGCGAGTGGCAGACATACGCATCGGTGCTCATGTTCCTGCTGGTGATGCCACCGACCACCGCATACCTCGCGCTGAACTTCACTGGTTCGACGCCTTACCCGTCACGGACCGGCGTCCGCAAGGAGATATTCACCTATATTCCTGTGATGGCTGTCATGTTCGTGCCGGGCATCCTGCTTGCGATCGTGCTGGCGGCGCTGAACCTGCTGGAGATGATATGATGTTCAACTCTTACAACAAGAATACGCTTGAGCTGTACCTGGACAAGTGCATCGGCTGCGGCATGTGCGTGAATGTGTGCCCGCACGCCGTATTCGCCATGACTGAGCGCAAGTTTGGCGGCCTCAGCCTGAACGCTGCTAAGTCCGTCGCCACGCTGGCCCGAAAGGAGGCCTGCATGGAATGCGGCGCATGCCAGATGAATTGCCCCGTGGACGCCGTGCGGGTTCAGAGCGGCGTGGGCTGCGCGGCTGCGATGATACGGGCGGCGCTCACAGGCGGCCCCGAGACCTGTGGCGATAGCGGCAGTTGCTGTGGCGGTGTGAGCGTGGGCAGCAGCTCATCTTGCGGCAGCCCGAAAAAATAAGATGAAAATAAAAACGATTCTTTTCTTTTAATTTTCTTCTGATATTCTAACGGCTCAGCAGTCAAAGCGCCGGTCCAGCTCGTGGTTGACCA
>JAEZKS010000152.1 GCA_023436075.1 Methanobacteriota archaeon | reverse complement strand
CACATACGAGAACACCGCTGCAACTACCACGAAAGCGATGAGCACAATCGCAGCCTCAAGACCAGTGAAAGCCGCATCGTTCTTCGAAAACTTTCTACCATTCTTCATCATACGTATAACCTCACTACATTCCTGCAAACCAAGACAGCAGATGTATAACCGCTTATCCCGGCTGCCCTATTACCTACAAAGACCAGAGTTAATATAAATTTTTTCTAATTAAACGGAAATTACTTCCGATTAATTTCAAAATAGAAATTTGGCTTTGAAATTACACAATAGCAACAAAATGACTTTTTTTCATCAATACGAACGTGCAGTGATTTTTATTCTTCAAATAATAAAGAAAACTAAGCGATTTAAGCATAATGGCGTGCTATGCCGATTTTCAGTCAGAACTGTTTCGGTCCTTAAAATCTTACGACATTTTTAATAATGTGGATAAACGGCTTACAGGCCCTTAATTCGGACATCTCATATACAATTTTAGATTTATGATAATGGAAGTCGCAGGAGCATCAAAAGCCTGAGAAGAAAGCGCACGACCAACATGCCGGCACAGGGCGTGCGGCATGAGAAAAAAGCGGGCGTCAGCCCGCGTCAAATTGTCTGGTATCCTCCCGTATAGGAAGGCTGCTGGCCATAAGCAGGCTGTTGTGTGTATCCCGGCTGCTGGTATCCAGGCTGAGTGCCGGTCATGGGCTGCTGACCAGTCGCGGGCGCGGCCGGCTGTTGTGAGGACGTAGGCACGTTATAGTACTCGAAGGCATTCTTCGCGTCCGAGAACTTTGCCGTCGTGATCACGTTGCCAGATGGGTCAGTAACTTTCAGCAGGACATCATTACCCTTGCGATCGGTCAGATAGTAGATGCCATCGATCATGTACGTCAGGTTGGCCATAGCCCCGGCGATCTCATACGGGCTTGCAGGCTTCAGCAGCTTAGCATCGATCGATATGGTATTGTCCGGATTCTCGCTTATGTAGATGTTTACGTTGCCCTGAGACGACTGCGAGAGCTGCTCCCCGATTATCGCCGCGCGGTCGGTGTTGCCGTACTGGCTGTTGGGGACAGGCTTCTGCGGCGCCGGCGGAATGTTGAGCTGCGGCTGCCCTGCAGAAGGCTGCTGTCCCGACACAGGCTGCTGACCGTATTGAGGCTGCCCGACAGAGGGCTGCTGACCGTAGACTGGTTGCTGACCATATTGTGGCTGCCCTAAAGCGGGCTGCTGACCGTACATCTGCGCTCCTGCGACGACTGTACAAGCGAGCAGGAACGCTATGGCTAACAGGATTGCACAAACTGTTTTCTTCATCTTCAATCCACCCCTAAGCGTGTTCTATGCTTATGCAATAGATGAATCGGAACGAGCTTTTAAAAAACTAATCAATGTTATCGGCGTAAAAAGTGACACTATGGGCACTATGGGCACGATATACATTATGGAGCCGTTTCAGGACAGCCCTAACCCGGCCCCATGGTGCCCTTTATGCCCTTTGTATCCGCCGTGTTACTTCTTTTTCTTGAGCCACGGCATCATGGACCGCAGCTCTTTCCCCACGGTCTCGATCTGATGCTCGGCGTCCATCTTCGTGAGCGAGTTGAACACCGGCCTGCCGGCCATGTTCTCCAGCACAAACTCCTTGGCGAAGCGCCCGTCCTGGATCTCTTCCAGCGTCTCTAACATGGCAATGCGGCTTTCGTCGTTGATGATCCGCTTGCCCCGGGTAAGGCCGCCGTACTGGGCCGTGTCGGACACGCTGTCCCACATGTTGGGGATGCCGCCCTCGTATATGAGGTCGACGATCAGCTTCAGCTCATGCAGCGTCTCGAAGTAGGCGATTTCAGGCTGGTAGCCTGCATCGACCAGCGTCTCGAAGGAAGCCTTTACCATCTCGGTGACTCCGCCGCAGAGGTCCACCTGCTCTCCGAACAGGTCGGTTTCGGTCTCCTCAGTGAAGGTAGTCTCGATCACGCCTGCCTTCGTGGAGCCGATGCCCATGGCGTAGGCCAGGCCGATCTGCTTGGCCTTGCCGGTCGCATCCTGCTCGACGGCGATGAGCGACGGCACGCCGACGCCTTCCTGGTACATCCTCCGCACCAGGTGGCCGGGGCTCTTCGGGGCGATCATGATCACGTCGATGTCCTTGCCGGGCTTGATCATGCCGTAGCGGATGTTGAAGCCGTGGGAGAACATGAGCGCCTTGCCTTTCTTCATGTACGGCTCGATCTGCTCGCGGTAGACTTTGCCCTGCAGCTCGTCGGGAATGAGCATCTGCACGACATCGGCCATCTCTGCCGCCTCTTCTACAGTGGCGACCTTCAGGCCGTCCTTCTTCGCCTTGTTCCATGACTCGCCGCCCTTGCGGAGTCCGACGACCACATTCAGCCCGGAGTCCTTGAGGCACTGGGACTGGGCCATGCCCTGGCTGCCGTAGCCGATGATCGCGATGGTCTTACCCTTGAGATATTTCAGGTCTGCATCTTTCTCGTAGTAAATGGTAACCATAATAGCACCATACCTAAATCGATCGCCGTTAACTTTAACATGTATACCGAACCTATCCGGTATTTGATATATATGGAGGCCATGACGGTAAGCATCGGGATCAAACACAAGGACTGCTGGCACTACAAGCTCTCGAAAGCGCTGCGCGCCACCATTTTAGTAAGATACACGTACGTTCTCCCGAACAGGCAGCTCTACGGGTACCAGACCATCGTGACACCGGCCATCACCAGCCTGGGCGGCTACCTCTCGAAGCTTCCCGAGATCAAGAAGTTTACCATATTGTCACATGGCCAGGGCAGAGCGGACGTGGTCACCTGGGCCGAACAGAGCTCGATACTGGAATTCCTGCTGCGGACGAACTGTGTGTTCGTAGGCCCGACCGTCGTGCAGGACGGAGTCGAGAACTGGCATATCATGGCGCCTTCCCGGGAAGACATACAGGAGGCCGTCTCCAGCCTGGAACAACATGCCGAGATCGCGTATATCCGCAACTCAGATACCTCAGGTCCGGGCGAAGGGCTGACCGACAAACAGGCGGCCGCGCTGGCTGCAGCCATCGAGATCGGATACTTCGACACGCCCCGCCGCGCGTCGGCAGAAGACCTGGCCACGAAGCTCGGCGTCTCGCCGTCGACGGCAGTGGAGCACCTGCGGAAGGCGGAGAAGAAGGTGCTCGAGAACTATCTGCATCCGGTTTGACGCAAGCCCGGGCGATCGTCTCCAGCCCAACATTTTAAACGCAAGCGGCATTCACTAGTGTCACGCGCACGCGTGTGACCGAGCCACAGGGCTCTCTTGTTGAAGCCACAGGGCTCTCTTGTTCAGGCCGCCCGGCCGCATTCTTTTATTACTGCGCCCAGTTAATCATTCTGACATAAGCGTTATATTGTGACAGGCTAAAGGGTAGATCATGCCAGCATTGTTCTCCACAATGTTAAGAATCATCGGGATCTTGTTAAAGGCATATTTCGCATTCCTGATATTTTGCCTGATAGCCATGACGTTCATCTTCATTACGGCGATCGGCGAAAAGACGCTGGTCAACGGCACCATCCATCTGGCCCCGGGCGAATCGAAGAGCTATTATCTGCCCCCTGGCATGGCTAACGTCCACATCAGCTCGGACATCCCCATCGAATTGACGGGAGAAAGTCCTACCAGCCATAGTGGCGCTTACGGGACGACCCGTAGCGACGATATGATAGGGACGCCATTCGGGGTGAACGAGACATGCTACAACTCGAGGAACACCGAGGCTACCGTGAACGTGCGCATAACGACCGGCGTGCTGAACCCGTTTGGCTACGCTTTGTACGGGATATAACCGGTTTTACCTTAAAGAGAAAAAGGATATAATTATCCAGAGAGATAATGTGCTCGATCTATGTCTCGCAATAATGGTCACCTGCCCGTCGACAAGCTGCGCATCGTAGGCGTGCCTTTAGATCTCGGCGCAGACCGCCGTGGCATCGACATGGGCCCTGACGCGCTGCGCAACGACGGCCTCATCCAGAAAATCGCCGAGCTAGGGGTAGAAGTCGAAGATGCGGGCAACGTCTACGTGCCTCGCTGGTCGATGGCGCCTCCGGAAAACCCGCGGCTGAAGCATTATGAGGACGTACTCTGTGCTTGCCGGAAGGTGCGGGACCTGGTGAGCGATGCGATCAAGGATGGCTATTTTCCCCTTGTGATCGGGGGTGACCACAGCATCGCAATGGGCACGACGGCAGCGTTGAGCCAGCATTATAACAAAATCGGCATCATCTGGATCGACGCTCATGGCGACTTCAACACAGAGGAGACGACCATTTCGGGCAACATCCATGGCATGAGCTTCGCCACGGCCTGCGGCCGGGGCTCGAAGAGCCTGGTGGGACAGATGGGCAAAACCCGTGTCTGCGAGGCGAACTGCGTGCTCATCGGCGCCCGTGACCTGGACCCGCTGGAGCGCGAAGCGCTGCGCGAGTCGAACGTGACCGTGTTCACCATGCGGGAGATCGACGAGCAGGGCATGTACAAAGTCATGAGGAAGGCGCTGAAGATCGCCTGCGACGACGGCGTGGACGCGCTGCACGTCTCCTTCGACCTCGACTCTATGGACCCCATGGAAGCGCCGGGCGTCGGCACCCCGGTACAGGGCGGCATTACCTATCGAGAAGCACACCTGGCCATGGAGATGATCTCCGAATGCGGCAAGCTGAAGGTGCTCGAGGTAGTGGAGCTCAACCCTATTTTAGACCGGTATAACAATACCGGCAAGCTGGCGATCGGGCTGATTACGTCGGCACTGGGCAAGAAAATATTGTAAGGTTCCAAGGCGCCACTGTAGGATATAAGAGGCGCCAAGACGCCAAGTTTTATTCTAAATTTAAGGAACCAAGACGGACAAGGTCGGATTTATGCATTCGTCACTAAGACGCCAGGTTTCAAGACGCCAAGGAGAAGGTTACAAGTCATGAAGTGCTGTTTAGCCTCAAGCCTAAGAGCGGGCCAAGATTCCAAGAAGAACCCATAGTTTGCCATTGCCAAAACGACAGACAGGGTCTCTTCTTAGGATCTTGGCCCGCTCTTAGGCTTGAGTGCTGACACAACTTCTCTTCTTCGAATCTTTTCTTAGATCCTTGAAATTTGGCCTCTTAGTGACGAAAAAGAACAAAGACCTTACGACTTGGCGCCTTGAAAATAAAAATAGACTTGGCGCCTTGGCGCCTCTTATATCCTAAAAGTGGTGTCTTGGCATCTTCTTTTGGTCGTGTGTATCTCTCAGTACATCGACTTTTTCTGCGGCAGGTACAGCTCGCGGAAGGTGTCGTTGAAGAACTCGTCGGTCATGCCGGCGATGAAGTCGCGGACGATCTCTGGCTCGCTCGCGCCGTCTGCATAGCGCTTCCAACGCTCCTGGCCGAAGCCGTTGATATAGTTCGTGTAGATACGAGACTCCTTCCTGCCTGCTTTCAGGTCACCCAGAAACGAGTCGAACAGCAGCGAGAACATCCTCTGTACCTTAACGGACTGATTCTTGATCTCTTTGTTCGAATAGATGCATGAATAGTTGAACTCTTTCAGGTCCTTTAGTGCCTTTGCAGTGTCCTTACTTAGGGCTATGTAAGGCTGGCCATAACTGTTCTCGATCACGTCGACTACGAGGTTGTTCACGATGTCCCGGTTGGTCCCGCCCAGGAGTTCGGCACAGCTCTCCGGTATGTCCTCCCTCTTGATTAGCTTGAGGGTGATCGCGTCCTCGATGTCCCGGCCGACATAGCTGATGGTGTCTGACACCCGCACTACGCAACCTTCCATGGTCATCGGCGTGATGCCCGAGTAGTCTCGCTGGCGCTGGCATAGCTCTATCTCACGATCAAACTCTTCCCACGCCTTGTCGGTCATCGGGTCAACGCGGAAGTCGTGTGCCTCGCCGTTGTGCGCGAGGATGCCGTCGAGTACCTGCAGCGTCAGGTTCAGTTCCTCGATGCGATCAAGCGCCCTGACGCTCTGGACATTGTGGTGGAAGCCTCCGATACCATGGCTCCAGCAGACGTCGGACAGGTACTTTTCCCCGTCGTGGCCGTAGGGCACGTGACCGATGTCGTGGCCCAGCGCTATCGCCTCGATCAGGTCCTCGTTCAGCATCAGCGCCCGGCCGATGAGACGTGCGATCTTGGATACCAACTGGACGTGCAGTACCCGGTGGGTGATGTGGTCGTTCTTGACCAGATAAAAGACCTGCGTCTTGTCGATGTAGCGTGCGTAGGCCCGGGAATGAACAATCCGGTCGCCATCATGGAAGAAAGGCGGGCGGATGTCCTCGTGGTCAGGCCGCCGGCGTACTGCATCGGCGTTCTTGCAGGCGAAAGGCGACAGTGATCCATCGTAGGCGAGATTTATGCCTTTTATGACAGCTTCAAGGTTCCCTGACATCGCTCTGCGCATTATCGATCGCCTTGCCTCAATGTACACAAGGCATTGGGCTGCATAGGATATTAAAATATCTTTTTCAGGTGCCAACGGTCGATTCAGATTTTCTGAGAAAATAACTATATGCGATCGACGTGCAATACATTTGCTTATTACCAAAAAAAGGTGAAAAGGTGAGAATCATGTGGAACAAATATGCTGTTATAGCTGTGAGTGCAATCTTGTTGTCTGTTATGGCAGCTGGCTGCGCAGCGAGCACTGACCCCCTCGTGGGACAATGGAAACAGGATGTAGCGGGCATTGTCGTGACGATGGACCTGAAGGAAGGCGGTACGGGAACGATGACAATGGACATGAGCGCGATCTTCCAGGGCGCTTCCGACACGCCGGCGTCAGAGACAACGCCTCTCACGTGGAAGAAAGTGAACGATACATGCATCGAGGTCCGCCTGGTCAACGAAACTTCATCGGCTTCGTCGGACCCTGCGCTGTTCAACTATGATGAGGGGAACAAACATATATGGGATACCTCGGGGAGCACCCGTCTGGATTTCTATAAACAGTAGTTTTTTATTTTTTATATTTTAAATAATATTTGACATCTAGTAGATTCTGGTCTGGCACATTATCATAATCTTTCAATAGTCTGTTCACTTTTTGTGAACGTATATAAATTATAGTGAACATTTCTGAGTGTTTACTTTTAGTGAACATATATATACCATGGTGAACAAAAAAGACCATATGACCAATTTATACTCGGGAAAAGCCGTAGACGTCGACAGGGTTCTTCTCGTTCGTTATCCCGAGAGCATTGATTTGCGAGGGCTTGCTGCTGAAGCCTCGGTTTCACTTGGAGAAGCGTTTAAAGTATCCAGGGCCCTGATAAAGGAGAGACTGGCTATACGTGATTCCAGCCGCTCGGGGCTAAAGCTGATGGCACCGTTCGAACTACTCGAAAGATGGGCGTCAGTCAACAACTTCGCATCGAATACCGAATTTGTCGAGTATTATTCCGGAGAAGAGGAAATATCTAAATTTTTAGAGAAGTTCAAATCGTTAAAATCTCCGCAACATGCGTTTACGGGACTAACCGGCGCAATGCTCGTCGAGCCATTTGTCAGACCGACAAACGTGCACATATACGTAATATCAGAAGAGGACGCCAGGAAAATCGCAGAAATGCTTGATCTCATGCCGGTCGAAGAGAATGGAAATGTAAAATTTGCCATAGCAAAAAGTAAAGGAGTTTTCTATGGGACGCAAGAGATAAACGGCATTAACGTGGTCTCGGACATTCAGCTATATGTAGACTTATATAACTATCCCGCCCGTGGAAAAGAAGCGGCAGGAGAGATTCGCAGGGCGATTGAAGATAAATGGAAACAAAAAGTCCATAAAACCGGCCAGTTGCCAGAAAAGCGCTGATATCCATTTTAGCGAATTTTCGAAAGGAACTGGTTTACCTGTGCTGCCACAACGTCCTTACTATATTTTTGTTCAGAAAAGGATTCGACATCGAACGGCCCTCGCTGGTTTCTATCTTTGAACTCATAAGCTATGTTTTCCAGCGATTCGTCCAGGAGCTTCTGTTTCGATTTCGATAATCCTTTGCCCGATACCGCCTGGTTGAAGTATTCGGCAGCGGCTAAAGGCCCGCCTCGATAATGGGTCAGCGCGAAAATGTCGTAGGCGTCCTTGGGGTTGTACCTTTCGGCAAGAGCCTTGCTCTTCAATGCCAGTGAACCGACAAGGTCAATAACCCTGATCTTCGACTTAGTAATGCCATTATCTGGCAGGTATGTCTCGAGTTCCTGCCAGAAATTGAAGTCGAAAGCAATGCCCAGCCCATCGAAAACACAGGCGGAAAGGTCTTTTTGAACGTCGTGATATCCCGCGATATCTGTCAGCGTTAAGCCTTCCTTTTCGCACATCAGGTCCAGGCGTATGTTACATTCAAGCCCTTCGACGCGCGACTTGATTTTCCTGGTGAACTGGAACGGACGGTATGCGACAGGATGGTATCCCAGCCCTTCGATAATATCACGAATCGTATCATACTTTGGCACTATCTCAGTCCTGAGTACAAGGTCGATATCGATGCTGCCACAGTGACTAAAATAATCCCGGGTGATGAAATAAGGAGCCCATCCCCCGGCAAGTACAATGTCGTTTTCATATTGTTTCAACGAAAGCCCGAGCTGTAGCAGGGCTGACATCGAAGTTTCCGTGATTTCCCGAGCATATACCATATTTTGTTGTGCGACCGCTCACTTCTCGTACTGGGTAGGTTTTGCCCCGCGTACCAGCGCGACCTTGCCGGTTCGCACCATTTCCTTGATGCCGAAGGGCCGCATCATCTCTTCCAGCGCGTCGATCTTGTCGCCGCTGCCGGTGATCTCGATGATGATGCTCTCTGTGGAAACGTCGACGATCTTGGCCCGGAAGATGTCCGTGATCTGGACGACCTCGGACCGGTTCTTTGCGGTGGCGGCGACCTTGAGCAGCGCCAGCTCGCGGTAGACCGACTCGCCAGGAGCCACTTCGACGACCTTGATGATGTCGATCAGCTTGTTGAGCTGCTTCGTGACCTGCTCGATCACATGTTCATCGCCATGCGCCACGATGGTCATGCGGGAGATCTCCGGGTTCTCGGTTATGCCAACCGTCAGGCTGTCAATGTTGTAGCCCCGACGGCTGAACAGGCCCGAAACGTGCGTAAGCACGCCTGGCCTGTTTACCACGAGCACTGAAAGCGTATGGACCTTGGTACCGTTGCTGTCGTTCGCCATGTTAAGGCCTCCTGTACTCGACGAACTCGCTGATGCTCGCGCCCGCAGGGACCATGGGAAACACGTTTTCCTCCCGACAGACCTTGAAGTCCACGAACGTCACGCGATCGCTCTTCTGCGCCTGTTTGATCGCGTCCTTAACTTCAGACTTCCTCGTGACCTCGATGCCCACGGCGCCGTATGCCTCGGCGACCTTGACAAAGTTCGGCTGTCCCTTCATGTTCGTGTACGAGTACCGCCGATCAAAGAACAGCTCCTGCCACTGCCGCACCATGCCGAGATACATATTGTTGATGATGGCGACGTTCACCTTAATATCGTTCTCCATAGCTGTGGCCAGCTCCTGGATGTTCATCTGGATGCTGCCGTCACCGGCTATATCCCAGACGTCCTTATCAGGGCAGCCGACTTTGGCGCCGATAGCCGCCGGGAACCCATAGCCCATCGTGCCCAGGCCACCCGAAGAAATGAAAGTCCGTGGCTTCTTGCACTTGAGGTACTGCGCAGACCACATCTGAGCCTGACCAACCTCCGTGACAAAAATACCATCCTTCACCAAATCGCTGAGACACTGAATGACATACTGGGGCTTCAAGTCTCCGCCGTCGTTCTCATAATCCAGCGGATACTCCTTCTTCCAGACATCGATCTTCCGGAGCCATTCTGCGGACTTCGGCATCTTCAGCTTGAGCGTGGCCAGCATCTTCTTCAGGATGATCTTGGCGTCGCCCACTATGGGCACGTCGACCTTGACGTTCTTGCCCAGTTCGGCCGGGTCCACGTCGATGTGGATCACGCGCGCGTTGGGCGCAAAGCTCTCGATCTTGCCCGTCACCCGGTCGTCGAATCTCG
>JAEZKS010000147.1 GCA_023436075.1 Methanobacteriota archaeon | reverse complement strand
CGTCCGCCAACACTTTCCCCCGCGGCGGGGACACCGACGACTCTGAGGTGCGCTTCGTCCGTGCGCCGCCCGGCGGCGGCGACGAGTCTGCCATCTGGACCAGCCAGAAAGAGATGGCCAGGATGATCCGCCTCATGTTTCGTCACATGTGGTCCAGCGCTCCTGACATGGGCGCGAGGAAGACGGAGATCGAGACCGGTCGCAAACCTGAGCACCTGACGCCGATATATGGCGATGCCGAGATGGAGAAGACGCTGCGGATGGTCCTCTCGCGGGCGAAGCGGGAACTCTGCTGTGTGCTGTCCGGCGATCTGGTCGTCTACAACCTCAGCACTCTGGTCACCGAGACTCGGATGCGGTCCAGGCAAGGCGTGGAGGTCATGTTGCTGGTACCCATCCGCAGCGCCAGCCGGAGCCAGACTTTGGGCAGCGTCCGCGGCGAGATCGCCGATGCCGTGAGGGCGCTGAAGGCGGCCGGCGCCAATGTCAGGCATCCGCTTGACGAGAGCCTGATGATCATGGCCCTGAACGAGGACGAAGTGACCTTCAATCTACTGGGCGAGAGCGCGATCTCTTCATCCGGCGGCAGCATCGGCGTCTACACCAACCACCGCGATACCACCGAGCGGATACGGGAGTATTTCGACAAGCTCTGGAGGAACTCCGTCGATGCTGACGAGCGACTGAAGGAGATCAGCCTTGCGGTCAACAAAGAGATACTCAAAGACGGCGAAGATGGCCTGAAGAAGTACTTCGAGCGGCTGAGCGGCATGGGCATGGGTCACTTTGCCATCGAGCGGTCCGATCCGGAGAGCAAGACCATTGTAATCATATGTACGGACACTGCAGAAGAACGGGCCGCGGCAAAAGCCGGCGCATCGGGCAACATCTGTGACTCGGCCTGCGGTGCGTTCAGATCTTTCGGCGAGTTCATCTACCAGGGCACGAAGATGACCTGCGATGAAGTGCGCTGCGTGGGCCGTGGCGATGACCATTGCGAGTTCCGGCTGCACCCGCTGGAGCCAGAAAAGGCGGTAAATAGCGACCTGCTCAAGTTCTTCGAGTCGATCAAGTCCGGGCGGTCTCACGAGCACCAGAAGGTAGAAAATTAATTTTTCCTATCGTGGGCGTTTGCGCTTTTAACTTTGATCAGGCATGCGTAGACTATATTACCGCCAAGGGCGCCAAGGATGTCAAGCTCGCCAAGATTTTCTAACAAATGACATAGGCGGAGCCGTTTTATTAATAGTCCTTGGCGTGCTTCCGTCCTTGGCGAGAAGATCGTACGACCGGCGACAACATCAGGCTTTTACGGGTTAAGCAGCACGCTCTTTATCTCAGTATACTGCTCGATCGCTTCCAGCCCGTTTTCCCGTCCCAGCCCGCTGTCCTTGACGCCGCCGAATGGCATCTCCGGTGGGATGCGAACGTGGTTGTTCACCCAGGTGATGCCCGATTCCAGCCGCTCGCAGGCGATCATCGCCCGTCCGATGTTTGTCGTCCAGATCGACGAGCCGAGCCCGTAGGGCGTATCGTTCGCCTTCGCGATGGCCTCGTCAAGGTCTTTGACCACCATGACTGGCAGCACCGGCCCGAAGATCTCTTCCTTCAGCAGGACCGAGTCTTCTCGCACGTCAGTCACCAGCGTCGGCCGGAAGAAGAAGCCATGGTCGAACTCCGGTCCTTTCGGCACGTCGCCGCCGACGAGGATTTTGCCCTCGCCACGGTCTTTCACCGTCTGTACGGCAGTTTTGATGCGATCGAGCTGCTGCAGGTTGTTCAGCGGCCCGATGTCCGTACCTTTGTCCATGCCGTTGCCGACTTTGAGCGCGGCGACTCTTTCTCGGAGCATTTCGATGTACTGATCGGCCACGCTTTCAAAGACGTACAGTCGCTTCACCGACGTGCAGATCTGGCCGCCGTTATAGAACCGTCCTCGGACGGCTCCGTCAGCCGCCGCCTTCAGGTCGGCGTCGTCGCAGACGATCATCGGGTCACTGCCGCCCAGCTCCAGCGTGACGCGCTTGAGCGACGCTGCGGCCGCTTCTGCGATGCGCTTGCCCGAGCTGGTCTGGCCAGTGAACGAGATCTTGCGGATGCGCGGGTTCCGGACGATCTCATCGCCGACCGTGTCGCCGGGGCCAGTGACGATATTCAACGCGCCGTCAGGGAGTCCGGCCTCTTTGAGGATCGATCCGAGGTAAAGGCATGTCAGCGGCGCAGTCTTCGATGGCTTCAGGACCATAGTGTTGCCCGCGAGCAGCGCCGGCCCCACTTTCCAGCCCATGATAATCGCCGGGACGTTCCAGGGTATGATCGCACCACAGATGCCGATCGGCTTTCTCATGGTCACGCCATAGCGCTCGTGCGCGACAGGAACCAGCCCGGAACGCAGGCTGCCGGCTATGCTTGCGTTGAACTCGAGGATGTTCGCGTAACCCTGTATCTCGTCGCGCGCCTCGCGGAACGGCTTGCCCTGTTCTGTAGTCAGCATAGTCGCCAGGTCCTGGACTCTGGCTCTGGTAATCTCTGCGGCCTTGAAGAGAATTTTTCCCCGTTCCCGCGCCGTCATCGAAGACCATTTTCCGGCAGCTTCCCCGGCAGCATCGATGGCGCGCCGGACGTCCTCCCGGTCCCCGAGCGGCACGCAGTCTACGGGCTTTCCGTTCGCAGGATTGATGATCTCGAATTCCTTGCCGCCGGCGGAGTCGGACAGCTGGCCGTTGATGAGCATCTTCATGATCGATCGGGTAAAATTAGGCTCTTAAAGTACTTATGGATGACTGAAAATCTCTCAAAACGGAGTTCGGGAGCGCATCACCCCTTTTTACCCGACCTCGCGTCGGATCAGGGACCTCCTGACCGCAACCGTTCACAGCCCGATCGAGGATTCGCAGTGCGCGAGGCACTGTGCAGTTGCGCTCCCGATCGACACATATATAATCATTATATATAATAATTTCGACTAAATCGCAGAAGGGCGATAGTCTGTTATCGTTCTCCGGGCGCAATCAGAACGTATACAATCAGAAGGTATAATACCTCCGGGGGCGGATTACAGGTTATGCTCCTCAACGAGCTGATGAAAGTCGACGCAGACGTCTTTTTGATCGAGGGCAGCTTCGATAGCCTGGAGGCCAACCGGAAGTCGCTCGACTACCTTGATCAATTACGCATACTGCCCGCAGGCTCGGTGCCAGCCGCATTGAAGATCAATGACCGGAAAGGTGCAGAGCTGGGCGTGGCATTCGAGAACCGACACCCGGACGGGGATTTTTGGTTTCTGATACCGTATCCGCACGCGCTGGCCTCCCGGCAGCAGACACTACGAATGGCCGGCGGCGTCCTACAATCGGATGTCGTTGCCAGGGTGAAGAGTCACAAAGTTGATCTCATCGCATTCCATGAATCCCTTCGGGAGTACCTCTCCGAGAGCCTGGTGGAACGTGCACTATGTGACTGCGATAAAGATATCGAGCCCCTCTCCTTTGCGGTGAACGGCGAGCGGGACAGCCGTATAAAAGCCCTCATACGGAAGGCGTCGAAGAAGCACGGGATAGACCCGAAGAAGATCGACGCGCTCGAGATATGCTGCGGGAATGGGATGTCCACCGTGCCACTGCAGCAGGCGTTCCAGAGCGTACTTTCCGTCGACTACGACAAATGCGCCGTCTGCAACGGCCTTTATCATGGCACGCTCGAGCCGGGGAGCACCATGGTTGCCGATGCGACAAAGCTCTCACAGTACGGTCTGCCTGGATTCGGCGCAGTGCTCGGCTTCATGCTTGGCACCATCTATGAGTTCAACAAGCCGCTGTGGCGATCGATTGCCAGAGAAGCGTTTTCCAGGTTAAACGCTGGCGGCCTCTTGCTTCTTACAGTGAATGGGAAGGAGGAGATGGATTTCCTCGAAGAATGCTTTACGTCGATGGGTATTGATGGTGAGGTCATCGACAACAGGCAAAACGATAGCATTTACGATAGCTGGGCCTTTGTCGCTGTAAATAACGGCGTTAAGTGATAACGAAACTATTTTATATCACGTTTGTGTTGTCATATATAAATATTTGCTTTTACATAAGCATGGATTTGTATTTAAACCCGGCCTATGCCTTATATGGTCGATGCTTCAATATTTGGATTTAGTGATTCTGAGAGATCAAATATTATTCTTCTGCGTTGATTATTGCACGCAAGGCGATTATGAAAAAGTGTGAGTTAAATAAACTATTCGATATAATAAGCATTTTCCTGGCGTTTCTGCTGGAATCACCAAAACATTTATATCTGTGTATGTCGTTCAGTAATTCAGTCTATAATTACTTAGACAGAGAGTGATTATAAATGGCAACTGAAGGCAGGGAAAAGAGAAATTTCGGATTGATCAATGAGAAGGGTGAAGAGATTGGAACGTTCAGCGGCGCACAGCCCAGGGACGCAGCGCTCAAGGTCGCCAACCGTGGCGTGAGCAGCATCGTCCTCAGGGAGAAGGGCACCAAGAAGCTCCACTACTTCCTCGGCAAGCGCGAGCTTGTATCCGTGCCGAAGAACGCTCCGGCCTGGATCCAGGACGCCGCTAAGAAGAACAAGGGCAAGATCTTCAAGGCGAACGTAGAGAAGCTTGGCACCGCCCAGCTCCAGTTCGTCAAGCTCGAGCGCAACGACAAGTCGTTCTTCAAGCTGCCCAAGAAGGCCGGCGAGAAGAAGGGCAAGAAGTAAACCGGCAAATTACCCGTTACAGCGGAATGCGTGCAGCGTTCCGATCTTTTATTTTAATTATCAGTTCGTTTTCTTGGTTCATTGATACGTTATCGATTTTTATCGCCGTCGGGCGGCCGTTCGCGCGCGCGTTTGCGTGCAATGATCGGACTCAGCGACGAGTTTTCCGACCGCAGCTTTGACTCCGAACGCTTGGAATGGTTTTAGGCCGCAGTGGGCGCAGCGAACTCGCAGCGAACTCGGTTGATGATAAATAAGATTTTCAAGTGCGGGCTATGATAATCTGCCCTGTTTCGGCATGCGTCGTACTAAATGCCCGCAGAGATCGCAGAGAAGGCGCTGAGGACGCAGAGACGAACGATTTTCATGGAAGTCAGCTGATGACCGGCGCCAGTCAGGTATAAATGATGAAAAGTTTTCCATGAGATGTAGCTTCCATTAAATTAGTGAAAAGCGTTTAAAACGTCTCCCTGACTCTGGATCTCTATAGCTCCTTTATTAAAACAGTACTCCTCCGCTCCGTTTTTCTTCTGTGCTCTACCTGAGCTCCGTGTAACTCCTTAGCTCAGCGACGGGAGAATAGGAGGCTAACGGAGCTCAGGTAAAGCACAGGAGAAAAACGGAGCGGAGGAGTACGATTTTTTAGGAAGGAGTTCAGGAGCCGGGGAGCCAGGGAGGAAGAACATGTTATACTGCGATTGTGATTAAAAGATAAGAGTAAAATCTGAAAGTTGCTGCGGTCGCTGCGTGGCGAAGCCTATGATCGCTGCGGCCTGAAACTTCGCTTAGGTTCCACAACACGTTGACAAAATAATAAAGCCCGACGCCCGGTAGCACGCGCGCGAACGTTGTCATTCCCGGACATGCGATGATTTTCGGATAATCTTTAGCGTTCGTCCAGGGCATCTTCAAGCACTTTTAACAGTATCGCCGGCACTTTGCCTTCCGCAGCCATGGTTTCGATCTCGCCCGGAGCGAACCAGCCTGTCTCGGTCACGCCCTCGCCGACGATGGGCTTGCCGCTCACGTATCTGCCGAAGTAGTACACCAGCACGACCTCCTTCTCGAAGTCTGTGTATGGATCATAAGAGACGTACGCGCCGACCTGGCTGATCGTCTCGAACTGGCAGCCCGTTTCCTCGAGGACCTCGCGGCGTGCCGCAGCTTCAAGCGTCTCGCCCATCTCCAGCTTGCCGCCTGGGAAGATCCACTTGCCTGCCCAGTAGCCCACCTGCTGCCGGACCATTAAAATCCTTTTGTCTTTCCCTGTGACGACAGCGCCGCAACCGACGATGAACCGATCCGCCATGATGAAGTCGTATAACCTTGAGCGTAATAAATGCTTT
>JAEZKS010000142.1 GCA_023436075.1 Methanobacteriota archaeon | reverse complement strand
GTGCCGACCATGGTACCATCGCCGACTATGGTACCGTCACCGACCACGACGAACATCATAGTACCGACGACTACGGTGGTGCCGAGAGAGGTAGTGAAAAGTACGACCGTGCCAGTCTCTCCACTGGCAGTACCGCCGGCATATGTCTGCTGAGAATATGGCTGGGCAAACCGATAAGAAAATGGACAGGGAAATCGAGGATGGCCCTGCCTCAGTTAACCGGGAGCGGCCTTCGCAGCGGTCACGCGCGCGAGACCGAGCCAGAGGGCTCTTTTATATATGCCGGGATATGCAGGAGCCAGCGCTATCTTTATGAGGATGACCGTGATATACCTGAAAATACATGGTAAGCATTCTGCAGATCAGGGCCATCGGAACCACCATGCTGGTCCTGGGTCTGCTCGTTTTCCTGTACGGCCTGGTGACGGTGGCCAAGAACGTGCTGGCGACCGCGTTCATCATGGTCATCATCGCGATCACGCTTCTGTACTATGCCCGGCGGATGAGCGATCGGCCCCGGTGACGTGCAGGCGTCGTACGTACGACGATCAAAAAGTTTAAGTCATATACATGCTTTATTATGCCACGCTTGCAGGGGACGCTATCCTTGCAGGCCTGTTCGTTTAATCTTTAGGTTAAACCTGATGATTGATGAAGGGCTGAAAAGCCCTGAAGGAGGAAATTACAATGGCAAAGCCAGCATTCGTAAAGATTGAGTTCCCGCAGGAACTGCAGGACAAGGCGCTCGAGGCTCTCGAGCTCGCCAGGGATACCGGAAAGATCAGAAAGGGCACCAACGAAGTCACCAAGGCTATCGAGAGGGGCATCGCCCAGCTCGTACTGGTCGGCGAGGACGTCCAGCCCGAGGAGATCATCGCCCACATACCGGCGCTTTCCGAAGAAAAGAAGATACCGTTCATCTTCGTCAAGAAGCAGCAGGAGCTCGGCGCGGCATCCGGCCTCGAGGTCGGCTGCGCAGCTTCGGCGATCGTGGACGCGGGCAAGGCAAAGGCCCTGGTCGACGAGATCGCGCAGAAGTTCGGCGCCCTGAAGGCATAATAAGGACGTGATTATACATGGCTGAAGAGACAGGCGTACCGGCCGAGGTCATCGAGGTGATTGGCGTAACCGGCATGCATGGAGAGGCCTGCCAGGTCAAGTGCAAGATCCTCGAAGGCACCAACAAGGGCCGGATCATCACGCGCAACACCGTCGGCCCCATCCGGCTAGGCGACATCGTCATCCTCATGGAGACCGCCAGAGAAGCCAAGAAGATGTCCTCGAGGTAATCACGATGGTCGACACGAAAAAATGCACGTTCTGCGGCACCCAGATGGAGCCAGGCACCGGAAAGATGCTCGTCAAGAGAGACGGCTCGATCCAGTACTTCTGCTCGTCGAAGTGCGAGAACAACATGAAGATGGGCCGCATCCCGCGGCTGACCGAATGGGCTGCCAAGAAGCCCAAGCCCAAGGCAAAGAAAGAGTGATCCGGCATGGCACAGCTCGAGCGTACGTTCGTGATGATCAAGCCGGACGGCGTACAGCGCGGCTTAGTGGGAGATATCATCTCCCGCTTTGAACGGCGCGGCCTCAAGATCACCGGCATGAAGATGCTCGTCGTCAGCGACGAGCTGGCGAAGAAACACTATGAGGAGCATGCGGCCAAGCCGTTCTTCCCGAGCCTGACCTCGTTTATCAAGTCGGGCCCCTCCGTCGCCATGGTGGTCGAGGGAAAGGACGTCGTGACCGTCGTCCGCAGCATGGTCGGCAAGACCAAGCCTGTGGAATCGGCTCCCGGCACCATCCGGGGCGACTTAGCACTGGACACCGGCCGCAACGTCATCCATGCCTCCGATTCGCCGGAATCGGCAAAAAGGGAAATATCCCTGTACTTCGATAATTCGCAACTGGCCACCTACTCGCGCATCGACGAGCACTGGCTATACGAGTGACGAAAGGGATATCTATGGCAACCGCCGCCTCGCAAGAAAAGAACCTCAGGACGCCTATTGTCTGCGTCATGGGGCATGTGGACCACGGGAAAACGTCGCTGCTGGATAAGATCCGGGGTACGGCCGTAGTCAATAAGGAGGCGGGTGCCATCACTCAGCACATCGGGGCCACGGAGGTGCCGCTGTCCACCATACAGACACTCTGTAAGGGGATGATCGGCACTAACCTCGCGGTCCCCGGCTTACTTTTCATCGATACCCCGGGGCACCACGCGTTTACGACACTGCGTAGCAGAGGTGGCGCGCTGGCGGACCTGGCGGTCGTCGTCATCGACATCAACGAGGGCTTCCAGCCCCAGACTATCGAAGCGATCAAGATACTACGGCAGTTCAAGACGCCGTTCGTGGTCGCGGCCAACAAGGTCGACCGTATCCACGGCTGGACGGCACATCCGAACGAGCCGTTCGTGAAGACTTTCAACGCCCAGCCGGATTATGTAAAGACGACCATCGAGACGAAAACGTACGAGATCGTCGGCAAGCTGGACGAGATCGGCTTCAGCTCCGACCGCTATGACCGTGTACGGGACTTCACCCGGAACGTCGGCATCGTCCCGCTGAGCGCGAAGACCGGCGAAGGCATCCCCGATCTGCTCATGGTGCTGATCGGCCTGGCCCAGCGGTTTCTCGAGGAGTCGCTCAAGTTCCACGTGACCGGCCCTGGCGTCGGCACAATCCTCGAAGTAAAGGAAGAAAAAGGCCTCGGCTTCACTGTCGACACGATCGTCTATGACGGCGTGGTGAAGGTCGGGGACACGGTCGTCATCGGCGGCAGGGAGAAGCCGTTCGCCACGAAGATCAGGGCGCTGCTCAAGCCGAAGCCCAACCGGGAAATCCGCGTCGAGGAACGGTTCGACCGCGTCCACAAGGTCACGGCCGCCGCGGGGGTGAAAATCCTTGCGCCGGATCTGGAAAAGGCCATGGCCGGTGCGACACTGCGTGTGACCGATGAGGAAAACGCGAGCACAGTCATAGCGGAGATCGAAAAAGAGCTGGAGCAGGCGAAGATCGAGACAGACGATACCGGCGTCATGGTGAAAGCCGACACGCTCGGCAGCCTCGAAGCCATCGTCAACGAACTGAAAGAAGCCAAGATCCCTGTCGGCCGCGCCGACGTAGGCGACATCTCGAAGAGAGATCTCGTCAACGCGCAGACGGTTCAGGACCCGATGTACCGCGTCATCCTCGGCTTCAACGTCGCCACGCTCCCCGAGGCGAAAGAATACCTCCAGACCACCGACATCAAAGCGTTCAACAGCGACGTCATCTACCATCTCATCGACGAGTTCCGCAAGTGGGAAACTGACCAGCGGGCAATGGCCGAAAAGAAGCGCTTCGCGGAGATCGTGCGCCCGGGCAAAATCCGATACCTGCCCAACTGCACAT
>JAEZKS010000140.1 GCA_023436075.1 Methanobacteriota archaeon | reverse complement strand
TCCGCTGCGCTCGCTGCGGCCTTAAACATGGTTCCCGGCATTCAAAGTCAAAAGCCGCAGCTAGAAAATACGTGCATATTCCCGTAAAACTGCAAAGCCTGGCCAGCCAATAAAGTGTGTGACCGGGCCGCCGGATCATCTTGTTTAGTCTGCCCGGCCTGTTAAATCCGTTCCGCTAAAGGCGACTCGTTACTCTGGCCATTCCCGGATATGCGGAAAATCTGTATGTTCCTCGCGCGCCCGGCTCAGAGTGCTGACCATATGGATGACCTCGAGCTGCATCATCATGCTGAGGGAATCGTAGCATTCCCAGCCTTCCGCAATTTTGCCGTCGGCTATCCGGTAGATGATGATAGATCGCACTTCAATCTGCTTGCCCTTGGACGGCAGGTCTGGCAGGTCACGTTCCTGTTTGCCTCGAAGGATCGAGCGCGTCGCCACCCGGTCGCCTTCTGCCACCTGGTCTTCGATCTCGCGGCTGAGGTCAGGAAAAGCGTCCAGATACTGCAGCGCTCGCTTCCTGAAGTCCGCAAAATCCATGCGCCGTGTCGGGAGGTCCGCCGGATGGTGAACGTAGTCGCTGGCAAAGTACCTGTCCAGGGCACTCTGGTCTCTCCCGTTGTAGAACTCGTCGTAAAACCTGTGCACCAGCGCCTTGTTATTCTCTGCTGACATGCCCCTCACCGGGCTCGTATACTGTGACATCGTCAGATCGATCGTCTTGCGCCATGATGTATGTGAAGGCTGAAAAGCCCGGATATAATCACTCGCATGTCTTTTGTCCAGACGGTCATGTGATTATAACACAAAGTTCACGAAGTATAGTCTTTCCTGAA
Organism: Methanobacteriota archaeon; assembly: GCA_023436075.1. Taxonomy (GTDB): domain Archaea; phylum Halobacteriota; class Methanocellia; order Methanocellales; family Methanocellaceae; genus Methanocella_A. The sequence goes on along the minus strand of JAEZKS010000140.1, from coordinate 14,534 downwards.
AGGTTTTGTAGAGGCTATCCTGTGGATTAACGCCAAGTCCACCAAGTCCGCGCAGTACACCAAGTTTTCTATATGGCTACTTGAGCCATCTTTTTAAGATTTCGTGTACCTGGTGGGCTTAGTGAGCCTGGTGTAACACCACTAATAGCGTATAAACTGACTCACGAGGCGGTCTGTTCGCTCATCGCCGCCTTGATTGAGCCGGTTATGTCGCTGATGCTCGTGGGCTTCTTGAGGAACAGGAAAGCACCCGCCTTCATAGCTTCGCTTCTGGCATCAGCATCGGCGCTCAGGAAGATGACCCTGGTGCCAGGATTAAGCTTAAGCATCTCCTTCGTGGCTTCGATGCCGTTCATCCGGGGGAGCCGGTTATCCATCAACACCACGCAAGGCTTAACCTGGCAGCGGTCGAATTTCTCTACTGCCTCCATACCGTCCAGCGCGACAAAACAAACCGGTATGCCCTTTCGCTCGAATGCCCTTTCGTAGATCTTGATCAGGGCGGTTTCGTCCTCGACTATTGCCGTACACATCCGGCAACTGTGATTACTTTGTCCGTCCATCATAATTAGAGAATCTGTAATCCGACAGATAACAATTGGTTGCACAAATAGCGGCTATTCGGGAAAAGAGCTATTTATAAAAAGCATGATTATAGGCCGTGATTTTATTATCAGATGGGGTTCAGGCCAGTGGAGAAGATGAAAAGAAAGCGGGCGAGGTGGGATTCGAACCCACGGTATCCGGCTTAGGAGCGAGCCCCTGATTAAACCCCCGTTTGTCGGTTCTGTCTTTGATTTGGCCCCGTTCGAAGGGCTTTGATACCCCCTCAAAAATCGAGGGAAAGACATGAGGAAAATCTTACAAATGGCAAAAGTGCCACAAAAGAAAAGCCCTGTGAGAACAGCTTTCAGCCGGGAGGACTTCGACCGTTTTTTGCGGGACGAGAAACGGTTCAGCCGGTACAGTGCGAAGAACCACGTAACCCGCGCAGTCTACATTAAGCGGCATTTCGGCGTCATCCGGCCCACATTGGAGGACGCGGGACGTATCCGCATGGCCCTGGAGGAGCGGCGGCTGAGCAGCGCGATGGTCAAGCATTGTTTGCGGACCTGTGAGCTTATGGCGGAATATCAGGGCCGCCCGTTCAAGATAGCAAAGCCCCGGCAGGTCTACCGGCTCCCGGACGTGCTGGACGCGAAAGAGGCTCGACGGTTGATCGACGCTGCGGAGAACTTGCGGGACCGGGCGATCCTCTGCGTCCTCTTATACTGCGGATTGCGCTCGAAGGAACTTTGCGAGCTCCGCTTAGGTGACGTGGACCTGTCGGGCCGGGTCTTGTGGATTCGTGACCACGGGGAGGGCATCAAGAACCGGCACGAACGCCGGGCGTTGATGAGCCGGGAGGCAGCGGGCGCGTTGCGGGAGTGGATGGAGGCCCGGCCATTCGTCCGAGACAACGGTTACGTCTTTATCACTGAGACCGGGAAGCCGCTCTATAAGGACCGGCTGAACCGGATATTGTACGACGCTGCGCGGCGGGCCCGCATAACGAAGCGGGTCCACGCGCACCAGCTGCGGCATACTTGCGGTAGTAACATGATCCGCGCCGGAGTCCCGATCACCGAGGTACAATTACAGTTAGGCCATCGGAGTCTATCTTCGACGTTGATTTATCTGCACGGGAACATTGAGGATTTGCGGGAGAGCGTCGATAAACGGTTCAAGTACTAGGCGGGCGATGCTGCCTGCGCTATTTTTTCGCTTATTACTTTCAATGCGAAAATATCGTTAATATCGCCATAGGTCAATCGTATGTATAGTAACATTTATATAGAGTGGCTTGCCCATATTGTATTAGTTCATGATCACCGGCAACCGCTCGATTGAAGCGCAATGAAGTCCCCACATACGTGGGGGTGAACTGTTTTATCTGAACCCCCTGTGGGTTCAGGCGAGTATAACTTAGCCTTGCCGATTTCGATCTTCGAACAATAAAAACGCTCGAACATCGATTTGTTTACGAGTTTTAGGTTACACTCGCCTGTTTTCCCTAGCCCGAGCTATGCTCGAAACACTACTCGAAACCAAAGGAGCAAATTTATGTTTAATTTCAGGGAAAAGATCGCTAAGATCGTTTCGCTGCACACTGATCGCCATTGGGCGTTCGACGGTGCGGCGAAAGGCTTGTTAAAAATTACGAAGATATCAGGCGGGTTTTATCTGTACCCGACAGCCACCGGCAGGGCCGCAGACCTTCCACAGTGAGCGGGTGAACCGATGGCCAGAGAAACAAACAACACGAAGGACTTTAACCCTGTCGCTCCGCTCGTCGTCACTCGCGAAGCACACCGGGGAGTATCGAAGCTGTACGAAGAAAGCGCAGCGACAGAATAGAGGCGGGATAGATGGGTATTGAGAAGATAGGCCGGGCAGCGGGTAGCAGCCCGGCAGACGTTGAATCCCGTAGCTTTGCTGGTAAGAGGCCGTTAATACCGCATATGTACGGCTGGTTATATATAACTTATTATATATGTCTGGAGGCATCAGCATGACCGACGACGGTCCGCTCGTAGCTATTAGCAGCCCGGTACTTGGATGCACGGCTGTCATGATGCCAGGAATCCGGGCCCTGCGGGAGTCGTGGAAGGGAAGCTTGAACGGAAAGGTAATCTGTCCACGCTGCGACTTCGAGGGAAACGTATTGTACGATCCAGGCTCCGAAGGCCGGGACATAAAGAACCACGTCTTGCGGACGTCCTGCCCGAGATGCCACGAAATGATCGAAACTGAAGCAATCGAAGGCGAGAACTTCAAGAAGCTAAGTCGCCAAGAGCTCGACAGGATACTCCGCAAGGCATCTCTATTAACGGGGGAATTGCCATGAAACAGGCCGACGCTTTCACGAGTGCCCGTGTAGAGCAGTTTCGCAAACAACAGCGTGCGGACCGATTGGCACAGCGGATACTAAGGAAGGCGAAGGAGGTCGCGCGATGAGCGTGTTAAACAGTGCTCTCGATTGTTCCCGGCGGGGCTGGCCCGTGTTTCCGTGCGACGTTGACAAGTCGCCTCTCACGCCCAACGGATTCTACGATGCTACGATGTGCGAGCGGGCGATCCGCGTCTGGTGGCACACATGGCCCGACGCATTGGTAGGCATTGCCTGCGGACCGGCGGGGCTCGTCGTGCTGGACCTGGACGACCCGGCAACCGAGGCGATCATAAAAGAGAAGTGGTCCGGATGGACGGAGACCCGCCGGGTTAGGACGCCGACCGGATGCCTGCACTTTTATTATGTCAGGCCAGACGGCATCGAGATCAAGGGCAGCACTAAGAAATTGCCCGACGTGCCCGGCGCGGACATCAAGACGACCGGCGGCTATGTGATCGCCGGTGGCCACGCGGTTTATGAGAAGGAAGGCCGACAGGTCGAAGGAGATTACACCGTCGAGGACGGCCGAGACCCGGCACCCCTGCCCCCGGAATTGCAGGCCATGATAATCAAGGCACAACAGCCCCGGCAGGCATTAGCCCCGGCTCGGAGATGGGCCGGGCGGGACGACGAGCTAACCGACGTGGACCGGGCCGTCGTGCTGGACGAACTGGCCCGCAGCTATGCGGCAAAGGAAGGAGAAAGGCACCCTCACGCGCAGTCATTGGCCCGGACGCTGGCAGGACACGGCTTCAGCGAACGGGAGATCATCGGCGCGGTTGAAACCGTGTTCTCCAGCGGGAGCAGGCCCAACCCCGGCGAAGTCTCGGGCATCGTCAGCTATGCATTGGATCATCCGGACCGGGGGATTAAACTTAGTACACCGTGGAAGGCGATCCATGCGGACCGACGGAAGCGGAAGATCAGCGACGTTAAGGCGATGCTATCCCGGCGACAGGGGCAATCCTCATGAGCACCGCGCAGACTATCAACCCTAACCCGAAACCCGCCGACCTTATCATAGGCTTGATGGACCGGGACAGGTTCACCTATGACCAGGATGGCAACCTGTACGTAATCTGCAAGGACATATCAGGGAAGAACCTGATTATCAATCCAGCAGGCGAAAGGTACAGGGGCATCATAGCACAGCGGTACATACAGCAATACATGACAGTGCCAGACCCGAAACACCACCGGGCAGCAGTAACCGTGAAGCTGGGAGAGACCACCGACAAGACCGACCTGTACGTCAGGATAGCAGGCGACGGCATAGGCACCGGCGACGCAACGGTATACTATGACCTTTGCAACAACGACGAAGCAGTCATGATAAAACCGAGCGAAACCGGCGAAGGTGTAACCGTCATCGAGAGGCCGCTAAGGTTCAAGGACACCGGGCTATGCGGAGAGCAGCACCGGCCATCCCCGGATTCGAAGATCGAGGATGTGAAACGGTTTTACCAGCACATCAAGATCAAGCCACCGATCATCGAGGACGGACAACAGCAGGACTTAGACGCGATCAACATCTCGGAGATCGTCGAGCTCCGGAAACTCGTATTGCTCGTCTGGGAAATTTACAGCCTGTTACCGGACACGAAGGCCTATAAGCTGGTAAGGCCGGGCATCAAGATCACCGGAGCGCCGGGCAGCGGCAAAAGCACCAACGAAGTCAAGATAGCAGCGATCCCCGACCCGCTGGTCAGCGAGCCGGGCCGGAAGCCGGACGACCTTGAAAGCCTCTCCCTAAGCCTTTACAACAGATGGATACCTGCCTTTGACAACATCAAAGAGCTAAGCGACGCTGAAAGTGATTTGTTCTGTCAGGCATCAACGGGCATCGACGTTCGAAGGCGGAAGCGGTACACCGACGGCGACACTACGGGGAACAGCTTCCGACGCTCTGCGGTCATCAACGGAGTAAGCGACATTCTCACAAGGCCCGACGCTGCGGAGCGATACATCGCCATCGAACTGCAAAAACTCGAACCGGGAGAGTACGAGCTCCCCGACGTGGTGATGAGCCGGTTCAGCGCAGACCTGCCCGTCATCATCGGCGCGGCCTTCAAAGTGCTAAGCATCCTCTTATACCGGATGATCAGCGAATTACCCCGGCCTAAGACCGGGCACCGATTGATACAATTCGTGACAATCGGGCGGGTGATCGCGGACATCATCGAGCCGGGCCGCTCGGACGACTTCGAGCGGACGTTCATAGAAATGATGGAAAGCCAGGAAGCCGGGATAACGGACAGCAGCCCGGTGGCAGGCCGGGTCATCGAGTACATGAGCGGGCAGGGCCCATCGTGGAGCAGGCAACTTACGTATAAGCATCTTATGGACGACATCCTTAAAGACATGCAGGCCAACGACCTGCAAAAGACAGCGGAGTATAAGGCCCTATCGTCCATGTCGGGCCGGGAATTTCGTCGGGAACTCCTCTTGCACCTGAAGGGCATCAAAGCGGCAGGCATCGAGATCAGGACCATCGAGCCGACGCCGGGAGCCCGGACAGGGCTAAGCGCAGCTTACCGGCTGAAGTATCGCAAGATACAGGAGGACTAAAATCAACCCGACAAACACATATTTTTATATTTTTTACGTCATAATAGTAAGTCAGTAAGAAAAACAATAAGTTTCTCTTTATAAGGCACTCGGAAAGCGTCGGGCTTATTTTCAACATCGGGCAGTAAGTTTCGTTTTTGAACATATTTCTTATATAGATATAATAATTTTTTAAAAGCCTAAAGATACTTACTGAACTTACTGAACTTACTGTGACACCAGCAACATAAGGCGATTTTTCAACAGTAAGTTTTTTTAGGACTTACTGAACTTACTATTATACAAATGAAAAATATAAAACAAGGCATCCGTTACATAGCGTTACATGGTGAACCAGCTTTACAAGGCTTTACAGAGCTTTACAGATTCCGACCGTATTCTATGCATTATGGTCATTGTGGACACTCCGGGCAAATTTGCGACTTCACCGCTACTTCTCCACCACTACACCAAAACGGAGGATTGCGGAATAATCCGGTAACTTCCCCACCAGGCCGATCCGAATCATAACGTTTCAAAAACGTTTCGAAACGATTGTTTCGCACCATAACGCACCAGATTCAAAACGATATGACCACACTCAAAACGATTGTTTCATAACCGTCTAAACCCGTTCAATAACGACCTTATAGCGGGACACGACCGGCAGACTGCGGCACGACAGGGACAGGATACCGGGAAATACCGGGACGCTTAACCGGAACATAGCGAAACACTTGCGAGAAATACGCGCCGTCGCGCGACGGGGACAGGATGCGCGGATTAGCGCGGAAAAACGTAAAAGTGCAAAACTGAATCGGAGAGTGTCGGGCATGTGTCGTAAAACTGTAGTTTTGCGACACAACTAAAGATAAATTTGCATTTGTTTCGCAGAGTGATGACACGTCGCGCATAGGCACGGGAAGTTTTTAGCCGCCATAAAAGAGGGGAATTACCCCTAGTTTTCCGAGACCATAAAAGAAATTCTAACGAGTCTCTGGAGTTTTTAGCCGCCATAAAAGAAGGAAACTCTTCAGAATTTCCGGAGTTTCCGGAGTCCATAAAAACGCGCGCGAGGATGCGTTACGAAACATCACGCAACAATTCGCACCGATAACGCACCGGATACGCCCACGCGCACGAGGGGCAAGGCAAAGTATTCCGACTTTTCCGACGCCATAAAACGCGCGCGAAGTGGCAAGGATGTTCAAGCTCGTTCAAGCACGTATCAGACGGGATACTTAACACCGTGAAAAAAACTTCACTTTTGCTTCATCCGCGCTTCATGATTCTGCGCTATTCTGCGGCATCCGGGGCATATGTCAAATGAGAAGAGCCAGTGCATTCAACTATCCCCTGCCCCTGAAAAGTGGCTGTAATGTCAAATTTAGAGGCCGGACCGGGGGCTACTGGCCCTTAGCTATCCAATCCTTGATAGCCTCTTCAATGGCTATCTGCATGTTGCCTTTCTTCATTCCGAGCCGTCGGGCTACTTCCATCCTGAACTCCTGATCGAGCTTGTCATCGATGACAAAGTTTAGTCTTGCCATATTTTCAATCATATATGTTTATACGTATATCAACCTATTTAAGTTTTATGTTTAAGTGCTTAAGTGCATATGGGTAAACTATATAAACATAAACGTGCAATTATGTATATGTGGTATTATGTTTACACATACAACATACACAACCATCCAAAACGCGACAGGCAGACAGATAATCCGCAGCGAGTCGGACGGCTGCGAGACGATCATCGACTACGAACCAGAAAGCGGCGAAGTCACCGTATCCCGGAGGCGCTAACCATGCGCCTCATAGAAATGACCAGCGGATACCATGACCACATGGACCGGATGATTGCGGAAAAGAACCGGGGCGGCTTCGCAGAAGAGGCCGCAGCGAAAAACGACGACGCGGGGAGGCGCTGACCGTGCCCGAGTCGATCAACGTCATCCGCGAAGCCCGCTGCCCCCACTGCGGCGAGCTCCTGCCCGTCGAGGTCCAGCTCGTCGGCGACGCAATACGCGAGGGCTACGTCCGGGACGATGGCGGCGAAATCTTCGAAAACACGCCCTACCCCATCGTCGAAATAACACTCGGATACAACCGCAAACTGCTCATCGAGGAGATCGACCTGTTGCGGGAAAAGCTCCAGTACTGGGAGAAATTCGACGAAGCGCAGAGACAGGGCCGGGAGGCGCTCGACCTGTGCGTCGAGGAACACAAGGACCTGATCGAGAGGTTGAAGGCCCGTGACGCGGCCCGGACACAGTGAACGCGATCCCATCCCCCTATTTTTTAGACACTATAAAAGAGGGTATAAGGAGTGTGTAAATGTCGAATCTTGACATCGCCCGCATGGAGATCAAGGCTGCCAAGGCTGCGGAGACTATCGTCGGGCTCAACAACTACGAAGACGGATGGGTCAATATATGGTGCAGGGGACCGCTCTTCCCCGAGTCAACGATGGAGGATTATCTGAGTATCAATGGTTATGTAATCCACGTCCGGATAAACGATTTCGAGCAGGCCATGCCACAGATTTTCAAGGCCATGCCGATGCAGTCTTACGATTACCACATGTGCCCCGTCGTCTTAGATACGCCCGACGGCTTACCCCTGCCGTGCAGCGTCATGTATATAGACATCGACAATAGGCGCTCTCTCAGAGAGTTGGACCGGATGGGCCTCCCGCCCGCCTTCTGGTGGGAGACGTCGCCGGGAAGCATTCAGGCGATCTGGCAGTTGGCTGAGCCGGTGGGATGGGGCATGTTTGACGAGCTTAGGAAAGGGCTTATCAGGGTCATCGGTGCCGATCCATCGCCGCTGCATCATGAAACGATGGTCTACCACCGCATCCCGTCAACGTTCAACCTGAAGCCGACACGCCGCAAGACGGATGGAAGTCCCTGCCCCGTGTCCGGCCTCCGCCGCCACCGGGGGACGAAGCTCGCCCCGATCTACTCTTAATTTTTTAAGTCACGGCCTTGCGGGTCAATATAAAGCTAACCGAATAAATATAAGACGCTTCGAGCCAATGCGACTTTCGAGGGTATCCGGCTCAGAGGATAAGCGAAGGCCAAATAAAACTAAAATTCCCCATTTCCAAATAAATATAGAATCGGAGAACGTCGAAGCGAAAGCGGGCGAGGTGGGATTCGAACCCACGGTATCCGGCTTAGGAGGCCGGCGCTATGTCCTGGCTAGGCCACTCGCCCAGAACGCGCGCACTTTAGATGATCATCCTGATATATAAAATCTGCGAATCGATCCTTTTTTCGGCAACAGGACATAAGATACGCCTGTGGGTGGCAAGGAACCCTTGCATGCAGTACGATCGCGCCAGGCAGTCATAGCCCGTTTTGACGCGTTAATATAATTGTTACCAATATATAAATATTCGACAGACGTACGTATCCGATGGTGAGTATATGCACGCAAGATACGAGACAAGAAGCGACCCACTGAAGGTTGTCGCGCTATTGCTGGCGATCATCGGTGGCCTCAACTGGCTGTTGACGGCATTCGGTTACAATGTGGTAGAGGCGTTGTTCGGCTCCGTGGCGTCGAGCATCCTCACGAGGCTGATATACATTCTGATTGGCCTTGCAGCGATCTACCTGATCTACCCGTTGTACCAGATGCTGACGGGCCACACCGGGAGACCGATGGTCAGGCCGTAAGAGCCAGAAATCTCCTTTGCTTCGATGGCATAGTTATAGCCGACGATTGCCGGCCGGGCCGGGCATGGCATCATGCCCACAGCCTTCCGGCTTTGTTTGTTCCGGCAGGGTCGTCCGCCAGCCGCTGGCCCACGGACGCTCCTGCCCGGAAATTGCATGAATTTAGTCCTTGTATTACTGGCAGTGTTGATTTCGGGCATAGCCTGGCATCGGGTTTCAGATCATTTTAGCTTTCACGGATTCACGGATCTGCTCGTCGTCCATGAAGAACACCGGACCGTCGAATGCCGGCCGGCCGTTGATCGCAGCCTCGCAGACCACGGGATTTCCGGTTGCCCAGTAATCGACCACCTTGACGGTCAGGCCGTCGATGCCTTCTACGGCTTTACGGATCTTGCCGGCGATCATGAAAGGCATGTGACACTGACGGTAGATGCCCAGCACCAGCACGTTCTTGCCCGCATCGCAGAAGTTCAACTGCTCAGTTCGTGGTTCAACCGTGTCGCCTTTGACCGGATACCGGAGCAAGTAACGCACGGTCGCGTGGCCGCGCATCTCGACTGCGTCCTTGAAACCGTATTCACTATAGAAGTCGTACTGCATGATCGGCGCGTTCTTCAGCGTAAGCACGTCGACGAACTTGCATTTCTTGCCCAGGATCTTGTCGAAGCACTTGCGGGCGAACATGTCGTCCAGAACTGCTTTACGAGCGGCAACGCCGGCGTTCTGCCGGTACCATGCGCAGTCGATCACCGCCGTCCTCGCCGGGTCAGCGGCGAATGACCCGAGCGGGTGGGCATGGGCAGGCACGCACTCTACGAAAGCGATCGCTTTGCCATCGTCGTCGCGGGCCAGCACGCCGACGCTGCCGAACTTCTCGATCGATTCCAGCAGCCACTGTCGCCTTGCAGTCCTGCCTTCGACGAAGTGAGGATTTTTCTCGATGCCTGGCATGTTGCCGCAGAGGCTCATCAGGTCGTCCACGTTTTTTTCGGTGATATCTTCGAATTTCAATGTCATGGGTTTGGTTCCTGGCCACGGGTTAGAGAAGGATGGCCAACACTTAGTTTCACTTTGTTAAATAAAAGCTTTTCCTGCGAGCGCTCTGAAAGTAATAGCACTAGGGACACGAAGGACACAACAGACGCAATGGAGCCGTTTCAAGGCAACCTTAACTGGTTCCATGGTGACCATTGTGTCCATTGTGACAATAGTGTTACGCTAATTTTGCGGTGATCTCTTCGCCTTCACGCTCTGCCTTGAGCAGTCTGTCTACGAGCGTCGAGCCCTTGGGCACCTTGATCTGCCCGCCTTTGCCAGGCGTGGCGGTAAACAGGTATTTGCCACCTGCCGTAATCTCGACCGTTTCGCCGGTATAGCGATCGCCGAGGGTCAGCACGACGTGGCGCTTCGTCTCGTCAATCTTCACGGGAAGGCCTTCGCTTTTCTTCGAGGGCGTCGTGGTCGCGGGCGGGACTGATTCGCCGTCGTCCAGCGGTCTCACGTCGATGTGCATGTCCAGGTTCCGCTCGATCTGCTCGATGGTCTTGCCGGCCTTGCCGATCAGACCGGGGATGTCTCTTTCCTTGACGCGGACGATGGCGTTATTTTCGCCTTGCATATCCACCTCTACATAGCCCCGGACATATTTGCCGATCTCCTTCTGGATTTCCTTCGCGGCCAGCTTCATGGCGGCCCGTGGCTTGCGCTTTGCCTCGCCGCCCAGCGGCATCACGACGACCTGCTCGCCGTAGGTGTATATCTCGTACTCCGGCCGGCCGGTTTCGAGCTCTTTCACCAGGATGACGGGCCTGGCCAGGTCAGCCTCCTGCATGCCCTGAGGCACCTTGACTGTGAAGATGAGGTCGTAGACCCTCTCGATGGCACCCTTGTCGATGAATATGATAGTATCGACCACCTGCGGGATGACACCCAGTTCGATGCGGCCGATGAACCGCTGGACCGCGTCGATAGCTCTGGTTGCATGCACCACGCCGATCATGCCTACTCCGGCAAGCCTCATATCTGCGAACACCATGAAGTCGGATGTCTTGCGTAGCTCATCGTAGATCGTGTAGTCGGGCCTCACGAGAAGCAGGATGTCGGCCGTATTTTCCATGCTTCCGTCCAGCGGCGCGTACTGCGTTATCGCCTCGGGCAGTTGCAGGTCGCGGGGCGACTCCATGGTCTTCACGATGAAGTCATGGCCGTGAAGGAACTCTGCGATGGCCTGCGCGAAGGTCGACTTGCCTGCGCCAGGCGGTCCCGACACTAAGATGCCCCGGCGCTTCTCGATGATCCGGTCTTTGAGGACGTTGCTGAAAGCGTACTCTTCGAGACTAAGCTTCGCGATTGGACGGACGGCCGTGATCTCGACGCCGTCCGAGAACGGCGGCACGGCAATGGCGATGCGCAACGGGCCGAGCTGGACGACAGTGGCTCCGCCTTTCTCCATTTCGAGGAACCCGTTCGGGTCCGACTTCGCCCGCTCAATGATCTCGTGCGACATGCGGAGCAACTCTTTGTCGGTCAGATTCTTATCATCGATCTGCTCCAGCCGCATCTTCCCTATGCTGCCCCGCTTGGCGTACGGCGGCACGTCGGCCTTCAGATGCACGGACATGGTGTCCGGCGTGAAGTAGTTCATCAGGGAGAGCGGCCTTCGCTCTTCCCGCTCAGGCTTGATGTAAAGGACATCGACGCCAGTCGCGCGGGCGACGCTGGCCTGCACCTTGTCGCTGGTGACGAACTTCGCGCCGTACTTGACCGCGATGCTCCGTATCATGGCGTCGATCTCGCCGCCCGGTGCCAGCCGTACCTGGTCGAGCGTTGGCCGCGGTCCGGTGAACTGCAGCGTGATCTCGCCGTTTACGGACATATCATGCAGTTTCCGAAGTTCTTCCAGGCCCGTGTATCCGGTCTCCCGGCCCTTGTTTGCCTGTGCTTCCAGCTCCGAGAGAACAGCCTCGGGCACGATGATGCTGGTGCCTTTGAATTCTCCGGACTCGACCCGCTCAGTAATGCTGCCGTTGATGATTGTGCTCGTGTCGGGGACTATCTTCATGGCTGGGGACATTTTCTCACGCTATTAAAATGAATCTGTCAGCATAAAAAATTACTCTCGGCCGTACACGTCCTCCGGCTCGAAGACCTTTTCCCCGACGACCTTGCCGTCGATCGTCCGGTAGAAGCACGACCGGTAACCCGTATGGCAGGCCGCCACGTCCTGGGTCACCAGGATCAGCAGACAGTCGCGGTCGCAGTCGATGCGTATCTCCTTCACATGCTGCAGGTGTCCTGAAGACTCGCCTTTCTTCCAGAGCTTTCCCCTGCTGCGGCTGTAGTAGTGGGCGATACCGGTACTCTGCGTCAGCCGGAAAGCTTCGCGATCCATGAAGGCGAACATGAGAACTTCCAGACTGTCTGCGTCCTGCACGACGACGGGCAGCAGCCCGTCCCTGAACTCAGGCTCAATCATCGGTAGAATAATGGGATGCGGAGCGTTTAAATTTTTGCCCTGGCATCCGAATCCTGCACGACTGGCTTCTTGACACTAGGATCCTGCACGACTGGCTTCGTAATCTCTGACTCCGGGCGCGTGTCCTTGGATGTGAGCATGATCAAAGCAACTATGGCCGCGTCGAACATCATGATCGCCGCCAGTCCGCCGATCAGGCCATATATCATCCCGAAGGCGATGCCCTGATCACCCTTCACCCCTACGCCGACGAAGATCAGCAGGAATGAGTCGGCAAATACCAGCACATTCATCAGCTTTAGCACCGGCGTCTGATAGAGAACTCGCAGGTTTATGATACCCCCCTCCTCGTTTTGCTATAAGACCGGCCTTTTCCTGCCGGAGCATGTATCTTATAGAACATTCTATTGAAATTTACCATATAAATATCATTTCTACCTGAAATCGATTTAGAAAAAGTTAATTACGAAGAGAATACTGCCAGGAAAGGAGAAAGCCACATGTTCGGGCAGTGCTATCGCATTTGAGAGGATGCGTATATTCTGATTCAGCAATGGCCTGAGTGTGGATACGCCTGCCTGACACTGGCCGCCATCTGGCCGCACAAAGCCGAGAGCTCAGCCAGCTCTGTCTCGTCCATGGGATGACCCTCGCCGGTGGCCGCCACGATCACTCCGATCACGTCGCTGTCTGACCGCAGAGGCACTCCGGCCATGCTCCTGATCGGCCTTTTGCGGGCCAGCGGGTCGAACAGGCGCACTGACGCGCAGCGCCGGTAGTCCTTGATCAGTAGCGGTTTCCCGCGCAGGAATACTCTGCTCTGCAGAGTCGGGTTCTGATGGTCTGGCACGTCACGGCATTCTGGCACCGGCATTCCATGCTGCTCTCCTCTCTGCACTTTGAGCATCAGAGCACGGCCGTCCCACAGGTACAGGCTGACCATACGCAGGTTCATGGCGTTCATGACCAGGTCCAGTGACTCCTCGACCAGATCGCTGGCGCTGGCAATGCTCAGCGCCATCTGGCCCATCCGGATGATCGAGCCGATCACAGTGACATCCCGGACTGCAGCCAGACACCCGGCGACCTCTCCGGCGCCGCCGATAGGCATCGCGCTGACGTTAAGCTCTCTCCGCGATCCGTTCACCTTGACGAATGAACGCACGTTCATGGCCGGGCTTCCCGTCTTGAGCGCCCTGCAGATGGCCATATTCCTTACACCCATGGCTACGCCGTTTTCACGCTCAGGCGCAAGCATGCGCATGACCTCCTGGATGTCTCGTCCTTCCATCTCTCCGCGGGAAAGACCCAGCATCCTCACGATGGACTCATTGACTGTGGTGACCAGCCCGTCGGGGCCGCAAACGATCACGCCATGAGGAAGCAGGTCCATCAGGAGGCTACTCATCTTCTGGCTTTCGAGCGGGTTCGCGTGCATCCCTGAACTCTCACTACGAGGCGCTGGCATCGAAGATTTTTCCGCGGCAACGGAGAGGCAGGCTATTGAAGGCGAGGGAACCAGGCGCGCTACCCCGGACGAAAAAGTCTCGCAGAGCCGGCGGACGTAAGACTCGTCTTCCACAGTCAGATAGGACCCGCTGTAGGGAGTCAGTTCGATGGCGCCGATGCTCCGGCCTTCCGCCTGCAGCGTAAAGCTGAATGTTTCGGCCCGTGCGGAAGAATCGGAACTGTCATGCAGCGCCTGTCTTGGCTTTTTATGGACGGCACCGTGCGGGTATGCGCGGAAAAAGGCCTGTGTCTGCCGGTCCTCTACGTTCAGGCTGACACGTGCAAGTTTCAGGTTCAACGGATCGCTCAGCAGGTCCATGAAACCGTACGCCAGACACTCGATGCTATCGCTTCCTGTCATGATACGGGCCATGTCTAGTAC
>JAEZKS010000132.1 GCA_023436075.1 Methanobacteriota archaeon | reverse complement strand
GCGTAGTAGAGCGCGCCGCCGATGAGAGCGATGATCGCGCCGATGATAATTTCTACAGGCAGGCAACAGACGCCACAGGTGCCGCTGGCGATCCCCTCTCCGAACTTCGTCGCGATGGTCGTGTTTTCGGAGTTGACGATGCTGACCAGAAATCTGAGAACGACGGACACCACGCCCCAGATGAGGCCGGCGACCGCACCGGCAAGAGCCGAACTGATCACGGCGTCGTTCATGTCCCGTAACAGACCTTTGCTCATCCTGACGGCCAGCGCGCCGGTACCAGCGAGGACGACGATATATAGGATGCATATGCAGCACCCGAACAGGGCGACAGTGATCACTGCCCCGGTCAGGGTGGGGTTCGCCTCAGTGGGCAGATCTTCGACTCTGACGACTTTCAGCAGGCTGACGATGTTCGAAATCAGCTCCAGCGCCGCCAGTATTATGCCGCCGATAATACCGGCCTTAATGACTTCGACGTATTTTGGCTCCATAAGATCCTTATATTATATGTGATTTTGCTATAAAATATTGCTGACCGGGCGATTACTCCCCGGCACCTCATTTCGCATAGAGAATAGCAGCGAAGGGCTCTCTAAGCCCTTCGCTCTGCATAAGGACTATTTTTTGCCTGTCGCCAGCCAGTAGATCCATCCGCCGATGGCCGCAAGTACGATCCCGGCCAGAATGATGATAGGCATCAGGCAACAGCCCACGCCTCCGAAGATCAACGACAGGATGCTCCTGGCCGCCAGCACTTCGAACCGCCCGGCGTCCGCGAGGAAGTCGTACTGGACGAAAAACTGAGTGACTGCGATGGAGATTGCGAATATGATCGACCCGAGAAAGCCGGCGATCCCTCCGGCGAGGGCGGACACCAGGGCTGCCTCGTCGACGTTCGCAATGGCGTTCCTGGCCCGGGAGACGGCGAGCACGCCCGTGAACAGCATGACGGCCGCCAACAGGACCCATGCCAGGAACTCGTCCAGCGTAAACCAGGTCACATCAGTAACGAATATGCCGATCAAGATGACAATCACAAAGAGTATCGCAGCGACGATCCCACCGGCTATGCCAGCCCTCACGGCTTCCCCGTATTTCGCTTCCATGATATCCCTATACGAATAGTGGCGCTCCGATCTATTAATCGTTATGTCGTCGCGGATTGACCTTCGTCAGATCATTTTTATATCTCCCCTGTCATGTATAGCCATATGCCCGAGATCACCCGTGCTGTCATCCTCGACGGATACGTGGACGAGCCCGCATGCCTCGGCGTGCCGCCGTACATGGCGCCATACCCGAGATACGTAGCTGGCGCCCTTCCCTGCGAGGTGCTCTACTATACTATCGACCAGCTACGGGCAGATCGCTCCATCCTCGACACGATGAATAAGTCGGACCTGGTAGTAGCGATCGCCGGCGTCACTGTGCCGGGCAAGTACCTCGGGGGCACTCCTGCAATGCTGCCGGAGCTGGAACGGCTGCTGGCGTCCGTACAGACGACGAAGATACTGGGCGGCCCTGTCTCCATGTTCGGTGCCGGCGTCGAGGGCGGGAAAGCGGCCCGACGCAAGAAGGCGAGCCGGAGCTTCGACATCGTGGCGACCGGCGACCTCGAGGCGGTCGTGGCCGGGTACGTGCGGGAGGGGACGGCCGTCGACCCGGGGCTGCGGAGGACGTCTCGTGACGTTGCGGAGTGGGCGGTCAAAGGCGCCAGGATCGTGCCGCAGCATCCCGACTTCCCATATACGATGATCGAACTGGAGACGTATCGCGGCTGTTTCCGGGGCAACTGCTCGTTTTGCACTGAGCGCTTCTACGGACGGCCTGATTTCCGCAGCGTGCAGGACATCGTCGCCGAAGTCTCAGCGCTTTACGACCTGGGCATACGCTATTTCCGGCTCGGGCGTCAGCCCGATCTGCTGGCGTACGGGGCGAAGGGCGACGGCGAGTTCCCGAAGCCCGACCCGGCGGCGATCACGAGCCTCTACAAGGGCATCAGGAGCGTGGCGCCGCAGCTCAAGGTGCTGCACATGGACAACGCGAACCCCGGGACCATCGCCCGGTACCCTGAGGAAAGTAGTGAAGCACTGAAGGCGATCGTCAAATATCATACGTCGGGCGATGTGGCAGCCTTCGGCATGGAGAGCGCCGACCCGCACGTGATCAAGATGAATAACCTGAAAGCTCAGCCCGACGAAGTGAAGGAAGCCATCCGCATCTTGAACGAGGTCGGTGGCCGTCGGGGTGATTCGGGCCTGCCAGAGCTGCTGCCCGGCCTGAACTTCGTCTACGGGCTGATCGGCGAGACGAAGGAGACGTTCCGGCTCAACTACGATTTCCTCGAGTCGCTCCTGCGAGAAAACCTGCTCGTCCGGCGTATCAACATCCGCCAGGTGATGCCCTTCGAGGGCACCTGCATGGGAGACGTCGGCGATAAGATCGCGAACAAGCACAAAGGCCAGTTCCATGCCCATAAGAACAAGGTGAGGGAGCACATCGATTTCGAGATGCTCCGGCGTGTCGCACCGGTTGGGACAGTATTGAGGGACGTGCGCATGGAGTTGCGCGAGGGCAGCCTGACATTCGGACGCCAGATCGCCACTTATCCCCTGCTGATCGGCGTGCCAGCCGACCTCCCGCTGCGGTCGACTGCCAACGTGAAGGTCGTGGGCCACGGGTTCCGCTCGATCACGGCGGTACCATATCCGCTGGACGTGAACACTGCCCCGGTGAAGACGCTGGAAAGCCTGCCCTGCGTGGGCCGGAGCCGTGCCGCGGCCATCGTCAGGGGACGGCCATACCGGAACGGTGAGGAGCTCATCGGCGCCATGGACGACCCGGCGGTCGCGCGAGGCCTTCTGGAGTTCTTCAGCTTCGGCTGAACGTTCCACAATACGGCATTCCGGGACCGCTTTCCGGCGACATTTGCTGCGCTGATCATTTTGCTGCGGCTGGCATAGCTAATTATATATTAGTCAAACGATAACATAGTAATGTGATCTGGCAATGCATTCTGGAAAGCTCATTATCATTCTGCTGCTGGTAGCGTTGATGACCACTCTCTCAGGGTGCACGTCTCCCACTCCAACGCCTTCTCCGGCGGCGAGCGTTACGCCGACCATCGAGCCTTCGGCCGATCCCTCCGGCACTTCGACGCCCGCTCCTCAGACCAAAGCCGTAACGATAAAGAACTCTGCCTTCGACCCGCAGGTCATCGAGATTCCCGCAGGGGACAGCGTAACCTGGACCAATCAGGACGGCACCGCTCACACTGTCAAGTTCAGTGATTTCGAGTCTCCTTCAATGGGCAATGGCGCCAACTATACTAAAAAATTCGATTCGCCGGGCAAGTACGATTACATCTGTGGTATCCACCCGTTCATGAAAGGCACAGTTGAGGTATCTTAACGATGTTCATCACCGAGACGCTCAGGGACTTTGCACTGACGCCAGTCATCGGCAACTTCCCCGTCGTCGCCATCCTCGGCATGATCACCATCCTGATGCTCTTCGCCACAGGCGCCTACGGTATCAGTCTGCTGAAGGGATGGATCAAGGGCAGCATCTTCTTCCACCGTAACATGGGTCTGACGACTGCCGCGATAGCGCTCATTCACGCGACCCTGGCGCTATCTCTCTTTCTCTGATCACAGATGATTGCCGGGCGGCTGCCGTTTTATTTTCCCGATCAGGTTATCGCGCCGCCGGTCATACCTGAAAACGTATGCCCAGGCTTCGTGCGATATCGCCTCTGCTTCTCATGATCGCCTCAGCCGTTTTCCTCGGCTCACTGCCAAACTTGTCCGTCTCGTTCCACGGCGGGAACCTGACTTACGCTTTTGCGGAAGTGCGCATCATCAACGGAACCTTCGAGCCGGATGTAGTTCATATCTACAAGAACGCAACCGTCGTATGGGTGAACAACGGTCCCATGGAGCATGCCATCGTCATCGGGGACGATATTTCGTCGCCCATCCTGGCAGGCGAGTCTTATACGAAGAACTTCCACGAGTTCGGGGAATATGACTACTATTGCAGGTATCATCCGGAGGAGCGGGGCAAGGTGATCGTAAGGTAAAAATGCAATTAAATAAATATCAATAATATATGATCAGCCGCCAGGACTTTTTCGCGATGGCCAGAAGCGGATCACCCGGCTACACGACTGAGCAGCTTTACGCAGCCTACGAGACCTTTCTCACCTGTCCGTTGAGCCCTTTCCGCGAGCGGCAGAAGGCCATCACTGTCGACTGCAGCCGGTGCGGCAACTGCTGCCGGCGACCATGGCGAGTGGAGGTCCACCTGTGGGACGTGATGCGATGGGCGACCGAAGGGCGGCACGACATCCTCGCTTCGCTGGAGCACCAGCCGCTGATGCCTGATCATGGATCTGGACTTGTTTCGCACGTACTAATGCAACTCGCGGCACTGCTTGCCGGCATGGACGAAGGTCTGCTGTCGAAAGC
Organism: Methanobacteriota archaeon; assembly: GCA_023436075.1. Classification (GTDB taxonomy): domain Archaea; phylum Halobacteriota; class Methanocellia; order Methanocellales; family Methanocellaceae; genus Methanocella_A. The sequence continues at coordinate 14,936 of JAEZKS010000132.1, read as the reverse complement.
ATTGACGATCGCGAAAAGCCTGGAGTCCTGTGAGGGCAGCTACGTGTTGCCTAAAAAGGGTGGCTGTTGCTACCATCTCATCGATGGCGCCGTTGCAGTATGCCGCATCTACGATACACGGCCCGAAGTCTGCCGACGCTTTCCGGGCTTCGGGTAGTTACCGGAAGGCTGCCTTGCATTCTTCGATGAGCTTCGCATTATCAGGCCGTGGGCCGGGCTGATAAAGCAGGTGCTTGAACCTGATGATGCCGCTCAGGTCGACGATCATAAGCTGTGGCTCCGAGATGTGCGTAATGATCTCGAAGCAGACGTGTTCCCGTTCCGAAGCGCACTGGCCTACCCCGTACACGTTGACGACCGAATGATCGCTGTCGCACAGGATGCCAAACGGCAGCTTCAGCCGGTCAGCGATTTGCTTTCCGGCATCGGCCGGGATGATCGATATCGGTAGCAGCACCGCCCCTGCCTCCCTGAACTTCGGATAATCGACAGCCAGCGATGAGAGCAGGCTCATGCACTTCTCGTCCTCGTGGTTGAAGAAGAGGAGCACGACAGCTTTCTTGTTCTTGCAGTCGTACAGCCTCACGGTCTTTCCGCTGGTCGACGGAAGGGTGAAATCTGGCGCCATATCGCCGACTCTGGTCTTGTATACCGGATTATACATGCGACTTCAAAAGAGGTTTCCGATGCTGGGATAAAAATGAGCGCACACGAAAACGCGTTACCCCGACCGGCCTTTGCCGCGGAACTGTCGCCGCCCGCTCTCTTCGGCGACAAGACAGGCGCCTTCGCTGTCATGCACCACGATCAGCCCGGACGCCCGGCGTCCCGTATCGAGATCGAGCCGCTCCAGCAGCGCGATCGACTCTTCCAGTTCCCTGACACTGCGGTCAACTAGTCCCTGCGCCATGGCATGGCTGCCGGCTCCTTCGCCGCAGCCGATGCCATCGCATTCGCCGTGGCCGGGGCGGCCATCGTCCAGGTAGAAGGGGTACGTGCGGCAGATGTGCGGCCTTGATTCATAGATCGTGCACCGGCCATTCTCAAGAAAAATGCAGTCTCCGTCAGGATTTTTCCGCAACGCCCATTCGAAAGCCTGGCGGTTGCCGTAATCGTCCTCGTCGCCGTCCTCTTCCGGCTCTACGATGTCCAGCCATTCACGGCCTGTAGCAGCCATGATCTTACGAATCTCGCCGGGAAAAACGGTGACTGTGTTATCGCCGAAGGCGCCGCGGCAGCACTTCGCGCAGCCCTGGCATTCAAATGACGGCAGGCGCTTCGCGATCTCATTCGGGCTCGTCGCATGGGCCTTCTTCAGGTCCTTCCTGAACCGCCTTATCTCTCCCTCGACGCTCATTTGTGGCTCTCGCAGACCTCGAGGAAGTTCTTCAAAAGCTGGATGCCCTTCTCCGTGTGGGAGACTTCCGGGTGCCACTGGACGCCGTAGAGCGGCTTCGACTTGTGGCGCATCGCCTCGTACTCGCAGATGTTCGAGCGGGCGAGCTGGACGAAGTCTGGCGGCATCTTCGCGACCTCATCCTGGTGCGAAGCCCAGACCACAGTCTTCGGCCCGACGCCCTTGAGGATGTCGTCCTCATCGACGACCTCGATGTCCACCCGGGCGAACCCGCCATACTGTCCGGTACGGATCTCGCCGCCGAAGGCTTTCGCCATGAGCTGGTGGCCGAGGCATATGCCGAGAATGGGCTTGTCGATCTTGATGAGGTTTTCGCCGTTGCCTGCACGGTCCATAGTTGGGCCGCCGCTGAATACCAGGCCATCTGGCTGCTGGTTGAGGATGTCCTCTACAGACAGCGTATTCGAGACGAGCTTCACGTCCATGCCAAGGTCTCTCAACGACCTGTGAATGAGGTGGCACGTCTGCCCGTAGTTGTTGACGACCAGCAGTTTCAGCTTGTCCATGGTTGTTTAATCCTGTAAATTAAGTATATAAGTTTTCTCAGGTATGCTTTCCAGGGGCCATGGCAGACGTGGGTGGTCATTCCTCGCATTCGTATTCGAGCGCAGTCTTCTCCCTGTCGAGTCTCTTATAGTACGCTGCCATCACCTTCGCCGAGTCGATAGCCGAAGCCCCGAGGCCTGCAAGGTCCAGTATCGTCTGTTCCACCGACACGACACGGGCATCGTTGATCATGTAGATATCGTCCATCTCCCGATCGGGGCTGTAGATCTGGAAGCTTACGCCTTCTCCCTGGCCCAGCAGGCTCTTTGCCACCAGCGCCGCGTTCTCGTTTGCATAGAGCTGGATGCAGCCGCCCGATGCTGTCCCTTCGAGGTACAGGTCTGCCGCTGTGAACAGCGCGCAGGCCGACTGCGGGATGATACCTGTGACGTTGCCATAGAGCTCGTACAGTGCCTCCATCTCATCTTTGTACGCGCTCCGGAACTCCATTGACCGCAGGCTGTTCACCGGCCGCTCCCAGGCCACGTAATCGAAGAGCCGGTCGATGCTCGCCAGTCTTACCTTACGTCCCTGCTCTTCCGCGGCGCCGATCTCCAGCAGTTTTTTTATCACGGCCCGGGCCCAGGGGTAGGATACGCCTGTCTGCACCGATGCCTGGTTCATCGTGGCTTCTTCGTTGAGAATAAAATAGCAGACTATCTTCCATGAGCTTGGAGAGGTGATCTTGATGGCCTCGGCAGACGTGCCCCGGTGCCGGGCTTCTCCTCCCAGCTTCTGGAAAGCTCCTCCCGCGACGGCCAGCGCTTTCATCGCATCAGAGGCGATCGTAGGCGCAAAGAGCCTGATGATGATCTTCTTGCCCGTGAACCGCTGGGCGACGGCCTTGGCATAGAGACTCAGCTTCAGGACCGTCTGGATAGTGGCTCGCGAAGGCTTGATGCCAACGACGAGGACGGCTGACTCCTGCTCGATAATCACCTCGTACAGGTCGCCGTCGTAGCTGACAGTCTCGATGGCTGCTGACGGGTAGTCACGGCGCAGCGCATCGATCACCGCCTGCACCCGCGGGTTGCCGGGCTGACTCTTCAGGCTCATTAAACGCGTAATTGCGCTTAATCGGTATAAATATCTTTATCCGCTATGATCTCGCGTGGTTTCATCACGAAAACACTAAACGTTTTTTAATTTTGCACTAAACCCACGAAATTCTCGAAAGTCATGGTCAAAGTCACAAAAGCCACGAACTCCACCAAGTTTAAAACACTAATAAGGCCACGAAATTCTCAAAAGCACCAAAACGATGACCTTACATTCGCATCGATTGTTAGGGCTGGCGACTTGCAATAGCTTGCATAAGAATATATTACAGAGCCGACGTTGGTGCTTTCGTGCCTTTTGTGGCCTTGTTAGTGTTTTAAGCTTAGAGGCCTTAGTGGCTTTTGTGATTTTGAATTCGTGGGTTTAGTGCCCTTCATGCTTTTACCGTGACTTTTGAGAACTTAGTGCTTTTAGTGGAAACATAAAACGTTTAGTGTTTTCGTGTTGAAACCACGCAAAACATAAACATGAATCGTCGTGTACCGGCTGGATAGTCAAATTCCGCGAGAATACTTTCACCAAGCTTTGAACTGTATTATATACCATGTAGGACCATTGTAAAATTGTCTCCCTGATACCAAAACGGAGACTTGAGGAATACTATGGTCAAAGAGTTAGCCAAGGAGTTGAAAGAGGCGTTCGCGTCCATGGGCGCGGCTGACGTCCCGCTGAAAGAGATCGAACAGAAGCTGGACCTGCTGGTGAACCAGTACAAGGTGCCCGAGGACGAGGCACGGCGTACGGTGTACAACCAGTATACCCGGGACCTGAAGCTGCAGCGTCCCCAGGCAGGCGGCGATTCGCAGTTAGTCAAGATCAAGGACATCAACAAGGACGGCATGTGGGTCTCGCTGAACGCGAAGGTCGTGCAGATCTGGGAGAACGACAAGAGCTCCATCTCGCAGATCGGCCTGCTGGGCGACGAGACCGGCACAATCAAGTTCGTCGCGTTCACGAAATCGGACCTGCCGCTGCTCGAAGAGGGCAAGAGCTATCACTTTTCCAGCCTCGTTACCGACTCATGGCAGGGCCGGTTCTCGGTGAAGCTGAACAAGACGACCGTCATCACTCCTGCCGGTGACGTCGAGGTTGTCAGCAATGACATCGTCATGAACGGCGCCATCGTAGATGTCCAGTCCGGCAGCGGCCTGATCAAGCGGTGCCCGGAGTGCAACAGGCCCCTGAACAAGGGCGTCTGTGTGGATCACGGGAAGCAGGAAGGCGAGTACGACCTGCGAGTGAAGGCAGTGCTCGACGACGGCCGTACGGCTCAAGATATCATCCTCAACCAGGAGATGACCCACAAGGTCACCGGCATCGACGTCAAGACCGCCAAGAAGATGGCCATGGATGCCGTGGACCCGGCCGTGGTGCTCGACGAGATCAAGCGGGTGCTGCTTGGCAAGTACTTCACGGTCAAGGGCCGCGTAGTCGGCGGCCGCTACCTGCTCGTCAACGAGATGAGCCGGACCGCGAGGGACATCACTCTCGACGAAGTGCTGAAGAAAGTGGAGGTGGTCTGAATGCCGCAGGCAAGAGAAGTGGCAAAGCGCGTCTTCGCGAAGGAGCTTACCGCGTCGAACTTGCTGTTCAAGGAGAGCGAAGACCAGTACTCCCCGCAGTACCTCCTGACGCCGACCGGCGCGAAATGTAACCGGGTCTTCATCGTCGGCACGCTGACCGAGAAGAGCGACATCGGCAACGACTCTGAGTACTGGCGCGGCCGGGTGACCGACCCTACGGGCGCGTTCACCATCTATGCGGGCCAGTATACCCCCGAGGCGGCCCAGGCGCTGGCGGACATCGAGGTGCCATCTTTCGTGGCGGTCATCGGCAAGCCGAGCAGCTACAAGACCCAGGACGGCAACGTCGTGATCACGGTCCGGCCGGAGATTATCGTCCCGGTCGACGGCGACACCCGGGACCTCTGGGTAAAGGAGACCATCGAGCTGACCGCAGAACGGCTTGAGGCGCTGAAGAACGGCTCGACGCCCGACGCCGTCAAGGCAAAAGAGCACTACAACCCGGACGTCGGAGACTACAAGACGATGCTCCAGACGGCGGCCAAGTCGCTGAAGCAGATGGACCTCGTCGTCACGAACGCCCGATAGCACGACGGCCACAACGTACACGGAGAGCACAAAGGTCGACAAACCTTTGTGTCCTCATTGCCCTTTTTGTTCACTTTTTACCACTGTTTCAATTACGCGCGCGTGGGCGGGCGTCTGTCGCGCCGAAGGTAAAGTATTACCCCTGCTAAAGAGAAGCCTGCCATGGCAATTAAATACGAAAGTCCTGGCGTCGGAGTTGCTGCGCCTGCGCTTTCAAGTTCCTCGAACTGACGCATTATTTGTTGGGTCGTGTAATTTATGCCTGCATAGGCGCTGCCCCAGGTAGTGCCCTGGCCCTCCATATTCTCGGCCACGTTCAGTCCGAACGAATACTCGGGCGTGAACCAGACGATCTGATCATTATCCAATTCGGCGACGTACACTTTGCTTCTGTCATCGATCGCAAGGCTGAAATGCCTGATGAAATGATCTGGCCCGCACCCGTTCCACTTTGCCACGTAAATCCCGTCGGTCGTCAGCTTTTGCACGCGCTGGTTGCCCAGCTCGGCCACGTACAGGTACCCGTCACTGCCTACTGCGATGTCGTTTATCCAGTTGAAGGTGCCGTTTGCCGAGCCCAGCTTTCCGAGGATCTTCGTTGTCCCGTCGGGCGAGATGACCATGATCCGGTTGCTGATGCCAGCCGTATAGATGTTGCCGTTACAGTCGGCTGCCAGTATGTAGAAGCCGTCCTGTGAATCCGACGTGGTATTTACTGCACGGACTGTGCGTAGCGTCCCGCTGGCATCTATGGCGTCGATTTCCCAGCAGTATGGGGTTGTATTCCCGGCTGGTGCGCTCAGGTTTCGATTGACGTAAACGGTACTGAAATAGACGACGCCGTCAGGTCTGACGGCCATGTCAGACACAGTCCTGTCTCTCCGGTCGACATTGCTCCAGAGGACGGTCACGTTCCCGCTTTGGTCCAGTTTCGTTATATTGAATATATAGGGCTGGTTTCGATCGACTTTTCTCTCCAGGATATAGAGGTTGCCCGTGTCGTCGAACGCAAGGTTTGATGCCTGCCAGTCCAGCGTCTTCACCAGACCGCCCTCGGGTGAAAAGACGAATATGTGATCGATCGAGCTTATATTCCCCATGGTGCCCATGGCAGTCGCATAGACGTTGCCGTCTGGCCCCAGGGCAATATTCGTGGGATATAAGATACCGATTGATGCAAGTGCCGGCTCTGCTGAAGAGCCGAGTAATAGCAGCAATATCGAAGCCATTAATAGAACATGTATACGCTTCATGATATCCCACCAATTGCCCTATCATCGCTTCTTACCTGTACGCCAGAGGCACAGCGCTATCCCTGTCACAAAAATGCCCGCCAGCGCTATGATAGGCGAAAATCCCGGCGTCGGAGTTGCTTCATTCTCCTCCTGGATCTCCTGTTGCCATGTCGTGTAGTTCGTTCCGGCGATTACATTACCCCAGGTGACGCCATAGCCGTTCATATTCTCGGTCGCATTCATCCCGAACGAATAGTCTTGTGTGAACCAGACGATCCGCTGGTTATTACCATCAGCCACGAACACTCGGCCATTTTTATCGACACTGACGTCTATCTGAGATGAAAAGTGGTCCGGACCGCAGCCTTCCCATTTAGCGATGAAGGTGCCGTCTGTCGTCAGCTTCTGCACGCGCTGGTTGCCGATTTCAGCTACGTAGAGGCAGCTGTCCCGGCCGATCTCTATGTCACTGATCCCGATGAATGTGCCGTTCTCCGAGCCCAGCTTTCCGATGGTCGTTACGTTTCCACCTGACGATATGGCCATAAGCTGGTTACGAGTGCCGGCGCCGTAGATCGTGCCGTTGTCATCGACCGCCATGTCATTGAAACCACCGGCCATCGATGATACGTTTCCGGAATAGGCTAACCTGGATGAGCCATCCGTGCCGATCGAATAGATATCGCATCTCTCGTAGTTCCTCGTCTCAGGATGCAAGCTAAAGATGCTGACGTAGACTTCACCGTTCGGACTGACGGCAATCGTACCCGAAGCAATGGATTCGTTGTCGTCTTTGCCATCCTTGTACCAGACGAGGGTGATTTTGCCGCTCGTGTCGAGTTTGACTACGTTGCAAATACCCAAATCCCCGATGTAATAGAGATTGCCGGAGGCATCGGCGGCCATGTCATGCGTTTGCGACTCTATCGTTCTCAATATTTTGCCGTCGGGCGTAAACTCGAAGATACGGTTGCTCATGCTGTCGTTGCCTGAAATCAACGCGTAGATGTTTCCATCCGGACCTGCAGCAACTTTATGCGGATAAAATATGTCAGGAACCGCCATCCGTGCAGGCTCTATAAAAAGAGCGCACAGGGAAAGCAATAGTAAAGCTGACAGTGCAATGCTGAAATATCTTGCAGTGCCAGTGCTTGACATATTATTGCCTCTTGTTCATGCGCCAGAGGCACGAGAGCGCTCCGGCCATGCAGATGCCCGCGAGAGCGACGAATGGTGAAAATCCGGGCGCAGGCGTTGCATCGTCCTCATCTTGAGTTTCCTTTAGCTCCTGTATCCTGGTCGTGTAGTTCGTGCCCTGGTAGACGTTGCCCCAGGTGACGCCCTGCCCTTTCAGGTTCTCGGTCGTGTTTTCCCCGAATATGTATTCAGGAGTAAGCCAGACGATCCGCTCGTTGTATGGGTCGGCGACGTACACCGTGCCATTCGTGTCGACGACAGGGCTGCGTGGATAAAGGAATGGTTCGATGCCGGCGCCTTTCCATTTCGTCACGAACGTGCCGTCCGTCATGAGCTTCTGGACACGGTGGTTGCCGTATTCGGCCACATACAGGTAGCCGTCCTTGCCCAGGGAAATACCAGTGATAGAGTTGAACGCGCCATCGTTCGAGCTGGCATGTCCGACAGTTCTGACCGTTCCGTCGGGCGTGATGATCTTGAATGAACTGGTTGAGCTGGTGGCGTAGATCGTGCCATTAGCGTCGATAGCCATGCCACCGGACCCCAGGGGTAACCCCGAGTCATTTGAGTATACGATCTGTTCCGTGCCGTTCTCAGAGAGCATGACGATGCGGCTGCCATTGAAGTCTGGCGCGGCCGTCGTGTTGTTGGGGAGACGTACGTATGACTGGCTGACGTACAGTTTTCCGTCCGGGCTGACTCCCATGCCCATGGTCACGATATCGCTTTTAACGGGGTAGTTCCATGTTCCCGTGACGGTGCCGTTTAAATCCATCTTTCTGATGGACCCGTTCCTGGTGTCGCTCGCATACAGGTTTCCTGTGGCGTCGAAGGCGATCTGGTCAGCAGTACTCTCGATAGTCTTAATAATCCCGCCGTCCGGGGCGAAGACGAAGATGTGGCTCATAGTGCTGGAGTTGCCCGAAACCAGGGCGTAGATGTTGCCGTCTGGCCCGATCTCGATGTCATACGGCTCGAAAGGATCGGCGACTGCCAGTGCTACGTCCGTAGCGAGAATGCATAGTGCAAGCAACAGCAAAACTGACGATACGATGTTGAAATACCTCATAGTACCCGACCTGTTTACATAGAACAGGATGTATATCGATGTATAATTACCTTATTATTTTTAAAGTGTAATTTCTAAAATGAGTAAAAATTCTATAAATAAGGAACTAAAGTCAGAGTCTTTATTTGCAAGTTCTCCGCCAAACCCGAAAACGAATTTTCAGCTTATTATACGGAGACATTTAACAAATGATGACATAAACCATATAAGCACGTGTCCCGATCGAATTAATATTATGCGTCCTGATCCAAAGCTGTCTTCAAATAACGGGCTAAACATCAAGTTCATCCTGATGTTTACGATAGCCTTCGTCGTCATTTCCTCAGTCGTACTTATCGCAGGGTACCTGCTTCTGACCACGACTGGCGTCCTGGGCCAGGCCGAGCCGACTCCGACGCCGGTCCCGTCGCCCACGACCAAGCCTGGCTACGTGGCAATCGGCGTAACTCCGGATCCTGCCAACCCCACTCCTAAGCCTACGCAGCATCCGTCTACGCCTGAGCCAACTCAGACTCCGACTACGCCGACTCCATCGCCATATAAGCTGACTGCAGATATCGATCAGTCGAGCCTCGGCAGCAAGATCTATTATATCACAATTTCCGCGAAACCGGAGTCGGATTCGCTGGATACGACTAAGGTGAGAATATCTGTCAAATATGGGGATACGACTTACTGTGATGACAATTTCAACGATGCTATGTGGCGACTGGACGGCGAGTGGGTGAAAAATTACAACAATAATACGATGTTTGATCCTGGAGAATCCATCAGGCTCAGGATTAGCGCCTATTCCCTGAATATACCTCTGGACATCGAAACGAACTTTATCCTGTCTTTCGACGGCAGCCCTATACTCAACTTCCCGCTGCCCTCCATGCAGAAGTATTCTGATATGATCGGCCAACTACCGGACCCTGTCTACTGATGCAGATCTATTATAAACGTGCCCCGCTAGACATATACGAAATTCGAGAATAAAAACGGCTGTTAATTTTTATAGTTTCGGGGCGCGTTTTTACTCTATAACCGTCTCTGCGCACTCAGCGGGAATATCGTCCATAGCATTGCACTACAGGGTCGGCGACGATGTCCCTGTTTCAGGCTATGCGTCGAGTACCAGAGAACAGTTTTATAGTCGTTACTGAAAGGTTTCATACGAAAGGACCGACACTGTCGGCCTCGCACGCGTGAATGCCGGGGTTCTGCTCTGCGATCGTGGCGCACGCCGTCGGCATCGCGCGCGCACGCGTGAATGGCACCCAGAGTCCCTGAAAAAGACCATTGTTTGCCGTAGTTCGCAGAGACCTCAGAGACGTTGAAACATGACAATAATACCTTTTTAACTGTCGCCACATTCGTTGCGTCCAGCGAAGACAGAGCTTAAAACCTTTAAAGAACGACTATAAAGACATCGGACGCGGCTTACAGCCGGTCCATCATTTTCGTCACGTACTGCCGATACTCGTCCTTGATCGAGTAGGCGAACCCGCGGTCGCCCTGCGGGGCCTTGTCGATGATGCCACGGGACAGCAGTTCGTTCATGTGCCGGCTGGCGGCGCCCGTCGAGATGTTCAGTTCCCGGGAGATCTCCACGTTCGACATTCCGGGTTTCTCGGCCAGAGCGTTCAGCACTCGCCACATGGGCTCGCGCTTCATGAGCGACACGACGGCACGCTCCTCTAGGCTGTACGAGTTGGAGTTGGTGAAGTACCTGAGGTATTTGTCGTCCTTGTGCTCTACGATCTTGTGGTTGATCGCCAGGATGAGCAGGTGGTAGCGGACCGTGCCCACGTTGAGATGCAGGTCGCGCCCGATGTCCACTGCAGTCACTCCCGGGTTCGCCGCGATGAACGTGAGCACCATATTCCGGTTGTCGTTCTTGTCCAGCCGATCCCGCGCCCGCGACACCGTGCCGAAGACGAAGAACTTGAAGAACAGTGCCAGGGAAGCGAGGAGAGCTATTCCCGCGACCATAGAGCTGACCGACCTGCCGAAAATTCGGACGTCGGCTGTGCTGTAGTAGATGGTGGTGTTATTCGCCGCTGTCGACGTAACCGGCGAGCTCAGCTGTTTCTGCCAGACTGGCTTGCCGCTGCTATCAAGCGCGTAGATGCCGCTCGAGTATGCGGCTCTCGACCGGTCGAGAACGATCGGCGCCTCATAGGTCGTGCTCCTGAAGCTGACGTACACGATGTCAGCGCCCGGGTGGATGCTGATCTCGGGCCATCCGACCGGGACGAGCGGCGTGCTGGCGAGCCCGCCTTCTGCCACGGGCTTCGAATACGGCGAGTAGTATTCATCGGCCGGATTCAGCGCGCTGCCGGCGCCGTTCTGGCCGCTGAAGATCATGTCGATGTTGCTGGCATTGAGCGTGACGATCTGTCTGTCGTTGACCGGTATCGTGTAGCTCCATAGCGCCGTGCTGTTCTTGATATCATATGCGGTGATCGTCTCGGTGCCGAGGCTGTTGATGCCTGACAGGCTGCCGAAGGTGGCCTTATCGACATTGTAGACGATGCCATCGCGGGCTGCCGTGTGGATCATGGACCCGTACTTCGAGTCGTACTGCCATGGGGGCGAATGGATCAGACCGTCCGGCCAGATCACGTATATGTTCGAGGTGGTCGATCTGGGGTTCAATTGTTTCATGTACACGTTGCCCTGTGCGTCTATGGGCATGAGGTCGAACAGTGCGTAGCTGCCACCCTGGATGTATCTCCACCACAGCGTCTGGCTCATCTGATTCAGCGCGATGATGCCGTTGTCCAGCGGCAGGTACAGGGTGCCGTTCTGGTAAACCGGCATGCAGTTGAACTCCGGCCAGAGGTCGTCGGCGACATACTGCGTGGCCACCGTCCCGTGTAATTCACGGTCCCAGATCATGGCTCCGCTGGCACCATATGCCTCCAGCAGAATAGATGTCGACGTAGGCGAAGTCGGTTTCTTCATGAGGTACAGGGTGCCGTTCTCGTCGACAGAGGCCGGACGAGCCACGTTGTCAATGGAGAACAGGACGGTCCCGTTTCGGTCGACGACTGTTTCAGTACCGTCGTTGAACACATACAGGCGGTCGCTGTCAGAGCGCAACGCTACATTCTGTGTCAGCTTGAAATCACGGGTGTCTGTGAGGCCGAGGATATCGTCGGAACTGGCATTGATCTTCAGGGGCAACTCCCAGATGAGCCTGCCCTCAGGCGAGATCGCCAGCACGGCCGCGTCGATGTTCATATATTCAGACCCGGCCTGATAGTATTGTAGCTTCAGGTTCTCAATCGTCAGGTCAGGGAGTGCGAGGACGTACAGGTATCCGACCGAGGTGGCAGTCACCGGGTACGATTCGGCAGAGCTTAGCGACGGATCAGTCGCATAGTCGGGCCGCAGCCAGTTATTGATGATCTTCTGGCCGTCGGGGATGTCAAAGTTCCAGATGAGGCTGCCTGCATGGTCGATGGCATAGATGCCATCGCTCTTGAACGCGTAGAGGGTGTCGTTTTGGCCGACGGTCATGTACTGTACGGTGCCGCTGCCGTTGAAGTCCCATCCTGAGACGGAGTTCGGGCTGTCCGCGACTACAATGTAAAGGCCTGCGGCCAGGATGATTAGCACTATCGCCAATGACGCCTCGAATAGATAGGGTTTCCTCATCGGACTCACTGCATGTGTAACTTAAGGGGCAGTTTAAATATAGTTTCTCTCACCATCGGTCAACTTGGAATTGTATGCATTACAAGATACGATGATGCAAGCCATTACTTCTATTTTTGCCGCTCTTGAATAACAGAAGTCTCCTTCTTTTAATATCCTTGTGCTTGTTCTTGATAAAACCCATCCGTCTCTCAATAAACGCTCAAGTCCTCTTATGGATCAAGAGTGTTATGGCAAATCGCATACTGACAGGGCTGTTTAACCTTTCTTCTTACGACGGATCAAGAGGGGGCTCCTGCCCCCTCTAGTCGCTACGGCCTATCGGCCTCCGCTGGACTCCCCCGGCATGACCGCTCCGCTACGCTACGCGGAAGGTCAAAAGTTCAGCCCTGGCAAGATATAGAAGTTATGCCTATACGGGATGTCTGATAGTGTATGCTTCTCCCGCGGTCGAGTGAGGGTTTTTATGGCCCGGAGGGCCCCGGCATGCGAAGCTATGCCGGGGTGCGGGTGATGGCGTGGTGAAAAACGCTGCCAGAGGCGCGTTTTTCAGGGCTTGCGAAGGAACTCGACGCTGGCGTTGCAGAGCGAAGCGTAGCGCGGCCAGTGTCGTGTGACGAGGGTGCAAGCCCGTCCGAGACATCGCAAGCACCGTAAAAACCCGAATAGCACGTGCCCGAAGGGCACGGGCGTCAACCGGCGTGTAGTATTGGCTTTTATAAGTTTTCTATAGCGAACGGGCGTCGACCGGCGATTAATAATGGGTTTGATACTAACTTGAGTCTGTATTGGAGTTGACTCGTCTTCAATAATGTACGACTTTCGTGGAGCAATATGTCGTTATGAAGAAGACTCCTCGCCCATCTCTTTACCCTTCACGCCATACCTGACGTTGACGGCTGATCCCCTTTTAAAAGACAGCATCTCGGGCGCCGCCAGCAGCGCCTGGCCCGTGGCCAGCAGGCGGTCTTCGCGGTCGACGAGCAGCACTTCCTCGTAGGCTCTGATCTCGGGATCGCAGTCGACGACGAACTTGCAGAACGCCGTCTTGCCCTTTGCCACGAACGGAGCTGCGTCGTCGTTCATGACCACTCGCTTCTGCGGAAATGGCAGGGCAGCCTTCAGCCGCTCGCCGCCGAAGGTGCTGAGGATCAGGAATCCGTCGTTCGCCCTCACAGTCGCAATGCGGCGGTCGCCTGAGACGATCTGGCGCACTCGTCCTGTCCGGGACAGTAAGAAAGACACGTCGTCCGGGAACAGCGCCCGGCCGGCACCTTTTCCGAACTGGTAGTCGGCGATGGTCCGAATCCTCTCGAGCATCACGTCCATAATAAAAGCTCATCGTTCTTAAAAGCTTCTGAATATGGGCAAACAGAGTGGGCTGGAAATCGCAGAGTGCCCTGCATAGTCAACATGGGGAGCTGGCATCCTTGCTGTCACGCGCACGCGCGCGAGGCCGCCCGCTGTTCCCCGTACTCTCCGTGTCCAATGCTTAGCGCCAGGCCGCCTCGTTCTTCATCTCGAAGTCCTCGAACGCCTTCTTCAGCCCTATAATGGTCTCGGCGCCGGTCTCCAGCAATGCCTTCGCCTGCTTATCGTCCACCTTCTCTATGTCTTCCCTCATCAGGTCCGCCAGTTCGCCCAGCTTGAACTTGATCGGGGTAGTAAAGCGCCTGGGGTCGTTCCCTGTTGGCTTCGGCGATCCCATCATATGCTCATCCCTTTGTATCGAGGCGTGGCGACGATATAAGAATATGGCGTAATATCGTGATTTCAAGAATGTCTCTGACTCTATTGTACGTCGGGCGCATAATACTTAACAGGTTTACCGGCCATCCGTGCAAAACTTTAACTCATGCAGCGGCATTTTACACGCGGAGGCCCCATGGAAAAGTTGGCGTTTGAGCTGTCTGGCGAGCACGGCACGCTGCCGAAGAGCGAGGTAATCGCGACCGTCGAGGCATACGGCTGGACTTATGAGATCGCTGCCGATTATGACCAGCTCCTGGTACTCGATACAGATGCCGATCCGGTAGTTCTGGCTCACCGGTTGGCGCTCACCCATAACATTCTCCGGCTCGTCTTCCTCTGCCCGGCAGACGAGGATGAGATTCTCAAAAATGCCGAAACAGCCGACCTTGGGCTCCGGGAAGGTCAGACCTTCGTCGTCCGGGTGAGCCGGGTGAAGACGTATGGCACGATCTCTGCGTCATTCGAAAAAAAGCTGGGCGCCGTCATCTGGCACCGTGGGCATCCAGTAAGCCTCGACCATCCTGACGTCGTGTTTCGGGCGATCATCACCGAAGGCGTTTGCGCGTTCGGGGCTGTGTTGTGTCCAGTAAATCGCGCAGTATTCGACGAACGAGCCCCTTTGAAGAAACCGTTCTTCCTGCCAGGCGTGTTAATGCCCAGGATATCTCGTGCGGTCGTGAACATGGCGCAGATCACGTCCGGACGGATCCTCGATCCGTTTGCAGGCACCGGCGGCACCCTCGTTGAAGCGGGTCTCATTGGCATGGACATTCATGTTGTGGGATGCGATATCCAGAAAAAGATGGTCCACGGGATGCGGATGAACTTCCGGTTTTATGGCGTGAACTACGATGTGATCCGGCAGGACTCGCTCCTCATGGGCATCCGGAACGGCTCGGTCG
>JAEZKS010000089.1 GCA_023436075.1 Methanobacteriota archaeon | reverse complement strand
TCTTTCAACTGCTCGTCCTTGTGCAGGAAATCCTCCTTCTTCTGCACGAACTTGCCCGGCTTGATGTCGTCACCGCAGTTCTTGGTCAGTCGGTTGATGCCGTCGTCTGTGGATTCCAGGTGGAACTGCAAGCCAACTACGCGGCCGTTATCGTACTCGAAGGCCTGGTTCGCGGTAGCCTCGCTCGAAGCCATGCACTTCGCGCCCGGAGGTATGCTGAATGTGTCGCCATGCCAGTGGAACGCCGTAAATTCCTGCGGCAGGCTCTTGAATGCAGGTGACTGCTTCGCCTCCGGCGTGAGCTTTACCTTGAACCAGCCGATCTCCTTGTTCGCGTTGGCCGTCACTTTTCCTCCGAGCACGTCGCTGATCAGCTGCGCCCCGAGGCAGACACCCAGCACCCGCTTTTTCTTCGCTACGGCGTCTCGGATGAATGTCTTTTCGCGCTTCAGGAACGGGTAGTCCTTCTCCTCGTAGATGTTCATGGGGCCGCCCATGACTACGAGCAGGTCGAACGTGTCGAGGCCGGGGAACGCCTCGTCGTAGTAGAGTACTGTCTTCGTGAGCGAGTGGCCGTTCGCCTTCGTCCAGGCCTCGATGTTGCCGGCGTTCTCGAATGGCACGTGCTGGATGTAGTGTATCTTCATGGTATACCTCCTCAAACGTCGACCTTGAACCCAAGGTCAACCTCGTCTGCAGGCTTTCCGCCGCGGACGCCCCAGTCCTCCAGGGGCTGCTCCAGCAGCACGATCGTGATGTCGTCGCCCGAGATGCCGGGACTGACCGTCAGCCGGTCGACGATGCCCTTGTACAGCTTCTTCTTGGCGTCCCGGCTGCGGCCGGCGAACGCCATGATCGTCACGATGGTGACGTTATCGGACTTGCGCCCGGCCTCGAACTTAGCCGCCGGCAGCTCGTACAGCAGCTGCACCCGGTCCCAGTCAGGTATCCTGAAGCCATCCACCAGCGCCGCGTGGACGCCGTCGAGAACGGCACTTTTGTACTCGGGGCTCTTGCCCTCGCGTATCTCGATCCGCACGATTGGCATGATTACCTCACCTATCTACGCGCTGACGGTACAATAGGTTTGCGCAGACTCAAACCAGCTCGCCGCGTGCGATGAGCACTGCCCGGCCCCCGACGCGCACTTCGATCTCGTCGCCGGAAGGCTTTGCCCGCAGGCGCAGCAGCGACGGCCGGCCCATGTCATAGCCCTGTTCGACCCGGATGTCGACCGTGTCTTTGCCGAAATAGCGGTGTTTCACGAGGTAGCCGGCAAGACATCCGTTGGCGCTGCCGGTGGCAGGGTCCTCCGGGACGCTCGGGTACACGGTGAAGACACGCGCGCTCAAGTGGTTATGGCTGTCACGAGGCTCGGTCGAGAAGAACAGCAGGGTGATCAGGCCATATTTTTCCTTGAGCCGGTCCAGCGCTTCCTGGCTGCGCCGGGCATTACGCAGAGCTCCTGTCGCCTTAAGCGGCACGATGGCGGCAGGCAGTCCAGTGGAAACCTCCTGCACAGGGAAACGATCGTCTATATCGGCAGGGCTCACGCCGATGGCGTCGGCAACTTCGTCCGGACGGAAAACTCTGCTGAACACGGGCGGCTTCTGTGTCATCCAGAGCACGCCGTCGGAGTCAGCCTCTACCGGTATCTGTCCCACGCCCAGGTTCAGCGTCACATTCTTCACCGGCTTGCGGATGATCTCGCTGATGATGGCAGAGGCCGTGCCGATGGTCGGGTGGCCTGCAAATGGTATCTCCTCCTCGGGAGTGAAAATCCGCACGTCATAGCCGCCGTCACGGGGCTCGTCCGAGAGAATGAATGTCGTCTCGGAGAAGTGCATGTCGTTGGCGATCTTCTGCATAGTCTCGTCGGGGATGTCTGCCGCATTGCGAAAGACGGCAAGCTGGTTCCCGGCGTATTTCTCCTCGGCGAAGACGTCCAGGATGTAGAACGGATACCTGACCATGGCTTTGCCTCAGAGAAAAATGCGGTGGCAAGACGTTAATCCTTTCGCCTTTTACAGGCCGAGCGGTAGAGACACTGTGGTCTACGAAGTGAATCTTATTGTCCTGATAGATGCGCGTATAGGACGTTACGCCGACGACTAGCGTACAGCTGCGACAGGGCTACGTACCGTCCGCTGTAGCAGCACAGCGTCCTGCCACTGGCCGTTAGCTACCCCCGCCTTCCTGAGCATGCCGAATGCCTTGAAGCCGCATTTTTTATGCAGGAACAACGCCGGCACATTCTTCGGCGCGATGCGAGAGACGAGCGTCGATATGCCGTTCTCTGCCGCCGCGTCGGCGGCCGCGTCGAGCAACGAGCGCCCCACCCCGTTCCTACGGTATTTCGGTCGTACGAATACGCCGATTGTGGCCACGCCAGGCCGATGCTTATCCACGGAAGGCTCTATTGTCGCCCACCCGACGATCCTGCCCTGTGCCCGGGCCACGAGATTCCGGCCGGTGGCCAGGTTCTGCGTGCCGGGGTCATCTGTGTCCAGCACGAGGTCGCCCGCCTGTACGCCTTCCTTGAAAGCGGATACGATTTCGTCGCGGTCCTGAGGTGACATCTTCGCTATGGTAATCTCCATTTTCCATCCCCCGGCAATCAACGCAGGACAACAGCATCTGGCTTTTCCGTATTTCCGGCGGAACCGGCAGCGGCCGGGCAAATTTGAGGCGCTTCATTCCCGGACAGTCTCGACGGTGACGCGGACCATTTTGCCCTCGAAAGCCCTGAAGAGATCGGGCAGTACGTCGACTGTCGAGTCGTCGTCACAGTCCGGGCCGGACGTCATCAGCTTCGGTTTGGCGTTGAAACCGCATCTCTTGATCTCGACGATGCCAGTCATGGATGATTTTTCCATCGCGAATTTCTCCGCAGCATGTTTGGCCTGTCAGGCCATAAGCATTTTCCGACGGAAGAATAAAACGCTACATCGCTATCTTTTTAAATCATTACAGTTATCTATGTATCACAGATCGGAGTGTCAGACATGCTTCAGGCAATTGAGCTTTTAATCATCGTAGGCGTTACGGGCGTCATTGTAGCGATCATCGGCCTCGTGACGTTGCGCCTTCTGTCAAAACCTGAGAAGAAATAGGAATATGCAAGAGGTGTGAAAAATGAACTTTAACCTGATAATCAGTGGGCTGGCTGGTGTCGTCGTGGGTAGCTTTTGCTACCTGGTCATGAGTAATCCGTCGTATGCCGGGAGTGCCGGAGAAGGGCTGGGC
>JAEZKS010000041.1 GCA_023436075.1 Methanobacteriota archaeon | reverse complement strand
CCGCCGAGGATCAGCACCAAGTCCTGATCCTCGACTTTTCTTATTTCAGTCCGCCTCAGATTACACCAGTCCAGGCAACCACATATGTGTTATCCTGGAAATTTCCCCGGACTACGATGGTGGTGTTGAATGGCACCTCAAAGTATTGGCGTGACCCGGCCTTCGAGCTGCAGATGTCGCTGCCAGCGTCCACATAGTTGGACACTTCACTATCGTTGGTCGAGACATTATAGCAGCCCCAGCCTGGGGCCGTGCTGTCGAGGAGTTTGCTGCCGAAATCGACCCCGACGATGGTCTCGACACAGATGAACGAGTCGTTGATCCGGCTGACATCAGTGCGGAGGTGCTGGTGCGCACTATTGCCTGCCCAGAACCAGCCATAGAGAACATACGCTGTCGCAAACAGTAAGATACCGATGATAAAGCCGGTGACGATGATACCTAACAGGCTCATCTTGCCCGTTTTCAATGACTTATCCTTTGCCATGCGAACCCTTCGTCTCGTCCTTCTTACTGCAGGCTATAAAAATATTGTGTCATAATCATTGAATTATTTACTGTTGGCTGCTGCTTTGTCATTCCTTTTAAGATATCGGTTTACGGTATAGGGGTCGGGTTCGGCTGCCAGGCCAGGAATACCTCGTAGCGCCCGATATCTTCGGGCGTATATTGTTTATCTAATTTGAACAGCAGGTGGAAATTGCCCGAATCGCTGGCATCAAGGCCCATCCACGCGGCATCGAACTCAGGCCGGTTGCTCGAACGCAGGAGGGTTCCGATCTTGTCTTCCTTTTTATCATAAACGTTGGCGTCAAGGGCGATATAGAGCCGCTGGTCGTAATCGTTTCGTATGGTCCCGTTAATGCTAACGAATCGATCTCCCTGATCAGCATCTTTACTGCCATTGCTTCCGTTCCGCCAATCCCACGGATCAATATGGTCCGCGGCAAAGGTGCCGAACGTAGCATTGGAATCGACCAGGAATATCTGTGACGGGGTACCGTTTCGGAAGTTGAGATAGACGTTCTCCGCCGAGAAGTTAAGGAGCGTTGAGTCTTTCTGATTCCCCTGGTATAGCATCGCAAAACCAGCGATGACTATGGCGACCAGTATTACGAGCCCGAGAACCGCTCTCTTATCCATCAATTGACATTTTTCTGCAAATATTATAATGTTTATGGCATAATCCGTTAATCGCGCGTGCGACCGCAACGACGGTCGTTCGTATTAACGGCCGTCTGCCGACCGTGAAGTGAATGTGCTATATCTATAACAGCCTGACCGCTATGAACGCGACTACAAAAACAACCAGTGTCAGGTAAAGCTGGCGCAATCTTTTCCTGCCATCCTGAGGGTTTTCACTTTTTAGCAACAGGTATACAAGATACGCGACCAGCGCGTTGGTTATACTAACGAGAGCCAGATAAGCCGCTCCGAGCCAGCCGAGCACGTACGGCAGAAAGCTCATGACTATAAAAACGGCATAGAGCAGGCCGGAAACCCGCAAAGCAAACGCTCTTCCGTGCATCACTGCCAGCGTCCGAGCCGACCGCAGCTTGTCACCTTCGACGTCCATGGCCCCTGCCGCGATCTCCTCGGCGAAGTCGAAGATGAATGCGAGGGCGCCGAACAGCCAGACGACGCCGTTCGAACTCTGGCCGACGGAGATTCCTCCGCTGACGAACGTCGCAGCCACTGACAGGGCCACGATCGCGTTCCCAGGGAGCCCGGTTTCCTTGAGCTTCCAGTTGTACAGGATGCCTAAAACCCAGAGAACCGCCCCGATGGCGAGCATCAGCGGGCCCAGCAATGCGGCGGCAGCCAGTCCCGCGATCGTGAATAAGACCGTCAGAATGACCAGTTCGGGCACCGTTATGTGGCCCGACGGCAGTGGCCTGCCGGGGTGGTTGACCCTGTCCACCTCCAGGTCGAAGTAGTCATTGGTGATCATCAGCGCGCCGGAGATGAAAAATCCGGTGAGGAAGCCGAGCAGCGCGTCAGTCGGCGATGGCAGGCGGCCCAGCGCAAGCAGCTGGCCTGCGACCACGCAGATGCCGGCGGCTACAGGAAGCTCAGTCCTCACGAGGTCTGAAACATCCCTGACCTTCCGGGCGATTTTTGTCATGGCTGTGATACCAGACGTCGCAGAAGCCATCGGCACCTGATTATCTTGCAACTATATAAACACGATGACGGTAGCGTCTTGCGATTAATCGATTCTGAGATAACCTATATCAAGGTCGCTGGCATTTTTACTTTCCATGGATCACGGGCTCATGACGCGGGCGCTGATCATTGGCTTCGTATGCTTCCTCCTGGCCATCGGCGGGTGTTATTACCTGTCGTTAATGGATGATCAGGCCAGCCGTGAATATCAGGAGATAACCGACATTGAATCCGATAACAGTGACGGTATCGGTGCCATCGGGCTGCTGATGCTGATTACCATCGGGTTCTTAGTGCTGATGATCGTCGCCGGCGCGATTACCGCGCTGGTCTCTGCACAGTACCGGGAACGATGGCAGGACATTTTCGCGGCATCCGCCCTTGCCGGAAGCACGCCGATCGTCCTGTTCTGGGTCGTCTTCTGGTGCCTGACGATAGCAAACGTCATCTCTGGAGTCCTTGACCAGGAGACATTCGGTTCCGGCGATCTCGTGTTCTTGGGATACGTAATGATCAGCGTGCTGACAGTCGGCGTGGGCGGACTTATAGCTGGACTTTCCGGGCATGTCATCCGTGCGATAGCCGTAATCTCCCTGCGGTCCGCCTGATTCACGGATGCAGAGATTCCCGGTCCGCTGATGAAAAGACCGAAAAATGGTATGTGACTTCAATATAATGGGCTTGCTGCCTACAATCGTCTCTGTCACCGGAGGCTGGCTGGCGCGGGCGGCGTTAAGATCGCGAGAGCAGAAATCTGCGTGACATTAATCGATTATGACATAACCTTTAAAGATGCTCAGACGAATGGATATTATTGGTGACATAGTTGAACACAGGGTTGTCTGTCCGGGTGATGCTCTTCGCCTGCATCGTCTTTTTAGCTTTATGTTGCTCGCCAGCTGCTGCTTCGGAGGCATCCCCTACGACTCCATAACCGGGTACGTGCAGGACGAGTACGGCCAGCCGGTCCCGGACGCCATCGTGACCTTATGGCAGGACGGCCGGATGTGGCAGCCGAATGAAAGCATTCTTCATGGCATAACGAACCCTCAAGCCACGGGCCTCGATGACTATAAAAAGGGATGGTTCCTGTTCGGCCTGCTTTTTCCGGGCGATTACGAGCTGACCGCCGGGAAGCGGGGGTACAACGGCACTGCCAGCGTCCATATTAATGCCAGCGTTCCTGTTAATAACAAGACTGTATACTCGCCCTATTCGATTACTATTGTCATCGAAGATTTCGATGCCTCGCTCTCGCAGGAACAGGTTTCGTACCGCGGGGCCATCGCCGGCGAGATCTGGAACGGGCCACATATGAAGCAGGTCTATTATGCAAACGTCTCCATCTGGCAGGACGGGCAGATGGTCAAAATCACAGGAAACCCACAGAAGTCAATGGGCAACTATTCGTTCAAGCACCTTGCACCGGGCCAGTACTTGATAAAAACAGAAGCAATGGTACCTTCGGGCAGTATCATCACCGAAAACACCACCGTGGATATCGGCACAGGTCTCGTAAATAAGGAAATTGTCATGCAGTATTATCCTCAGTTCGGACCGGTGGCGTTCATTGATCCGTCGCCAATGTCCACACCTTCGCCTTCGCCAATGACGACACCGGTCCATGCATCGGCAACGCCCGCGTCATCTGCGGGAATCTTCATGATCATTCTGTCGATTGGCTTAGCCGGGGCGTTGATCTTCATGCCTCTGAGAAAGGAGTAAACAGATTAACCCTACGCGCTGTACTTCTCGGGTATGGTCTCCCAGTACTCTTTTTCCAGCCATCCGTCGATCCACGAGTCCGTCTGCGCCTGTGTCCAGCCATTGACCGAGCTGAGGTAAGCGGCCTGGACTGTCAGCGCCCGCTGTTCGGACTCCTGGGCGGAGTACTGATGGTCTATGAAGTATATACTATCGTCGGCTACGTGCTGCGCCTCATGGATAAGCACTCCGGCAAGCCAGTAGAACGATGCGCCAGCGTCGGCGCTATTGATGAAACAGATGCCGCTGGAGTTTACCCTGGTATAGGTATCGGTGGGAAGGATCTCGGCCAGCCAGAAGGTCACGTTGGCGTAGTCTGCCGGGTATTCGGCCTTGAGGTAGTCCAGCGCCTGCTGCACGTTGCCTCTGAAGCTGTCATCGCCATATACGACTGCGCCCCTGTTCACGGGCGTGGCGGGGTTGGTCTGGGCGACGGCGTTCACCACAATGAGCGATAGCAGCGCGACCAGCGCTGCGATCATAGCAAACCGCTTGATATTGATGGTGTGACCGTTCATGAAGATGCCCCCGGCATGCTACTTACAAAATTGTAATAACAATTATGTAATTACACTTTATAACCTTTTGCGAAGGAAGCGCCGGAGAGATTTTTCAACTTAAATCTGGATTTGCGCGGCTCTCCTGGCCGGCTTTGCGTCGTTAACAAGGGATGCCTTCGCGTCGGTCGCGCCCGAGCGCGAGCATGGGGCAAGGACGGGGAACCTGCCGTTGTACCTATATGTGTCAGGGGAACTTTTTAGGAAAAAGTTCCCCGTGTGCCCCTCAAAAACTGAGCTTATACGCTTTCAGCGGTGTTGTTACATGTCGTGACCCAGGGGGGCCTTTTTGGAAAAGGCCCCGGGAGCCCCGCGAAAACCAGCACCCGCGAAAACTTGTTTCCGCGAAACCTTTAAATCCTTGACAACGTTTAGCATATGTCGTAGGTAGCGAGGTATACCTTTGAGCCGGGATGTAAAAGCCATTATCGATGCCGTCGAGGGGAACCAGGAGCTTTTTAAGAATTCCCTCCCGATGATTGCGAGCGAAAACGTGACGAGCCCCATGGTCAGACAGGTCCTGTCGTCGGACCTGGGCCACAGATATGCGGAAGGCCAGGTCGGCCACCGCTTTTACCAGGGATGCAAGTACGTGGACGTCATCGAGGGCAAGGCGATCGAGCTGGCAAAGCAGGTGTTCGATGCGCCGCACGTGAACGTGCAGCCGATCTCCGGCGTCAATTGTAACATCGCCGCGTTTTTCGCGCTCGCCGACCCGGGCGACAAGCTCATTGCGCTCGCGGTGCCGAGCGGCGGCCACATCAGCCATGCGCGGTTTTCGGCCGCCGGCATAAGAGGCCTTAAAATTTATACTCATCCCTTTGATAACAACGTAATGAATGTCGACGTCGACCTCATGGTGAAGAACATCAGGAAGGTCAAGCCTAAAGTGGTCATGTTCGGCGCCAGCCTGTTCCTGTTCCCGCACCCGGTGAAAGAGGCGCGGGAGGTCTGCGACGAAGTCGGCGCATCCATCGTCTACGACGGTGCGCATGTGCTCGGGCTGATTGCGGGCGGACAGTTCCAGGACCCTCTGCGGGAAGGCGCAGACATCGTCACTGGCAGCACCCACAAGACCTTCCCCGGGCCGCAGGGCGGCATCATCCTGTGCCAGAAGAAGTACGCAGAGGTAGTAGACGAAGCGGTCTTCCCCGGCACGGTCAGCAACTTCCACCTGCACCACAAGGCGGCGCTCGCCATCACGCTGGCCGAGATGAAGAAATTCGGCAAGGCATACGCCCGGCAGATCGTGAAGAACTCGAAGGCGCTGGGCGCCTACATGGATGAGATGGGCTTCAACGTGCTGTGCAAGGATCTGGGCTATACCGAATCTCACCAGATTGCCGTAGACGTATCGAAGAACGGCGGCGGCAGTGTGCTGGCCGCGAAGCTTGAGAGAGCCAATATCATCACTAATAAAAACCTGTTCCCGTGGGACGATGTCCACACTACCGACAACCCCTCGGGGCTGCGGCTCGGGACACAGGAGCTCACCCGCATCGGCATGAAAGAGCGGGACATGAAAGAGGTCGCGAAACTCTTCAGGCGTGTCATCATCGACAGGGAGCAACCCGAAAAGGTTAAAAAGGATGTGGTACACTTAAAGTCACAGTATCAGACAGTCCAGTACTGCTTTGATGGCGATGGTGCCTATGAGTTTTTACTCGGGCGAGGCAAGTGACGCCCGTTCCTGTGCGAAGCTGATCATTTTCGATATGGACTCGACGGTCATTGACTGCGAGGGCATAATCGAGCTGGCCCGCGCACGGGGCGTGGGCGACTATGTCGCTGAGGTCACGCAGCGCGCCATGAGCGGCGAGCTAGACTTCGAACGCGCATTGAAGCTGAGAGTCAGTCTCCTTGAAGGACTGTCTGAGGCAGACGCGATCCGCGTCGCCGAAAACGTTCCCCTGATGCAGGGGGCCAAAACGCTGATGGGCGAGCTGAGAAAGTGCGGCATCCGCACCGCGCTCGTATCCGGAGGCTTCACGATCATCGCAGGCCGCGTGGGCGCCGTGCTCGGCATGGACTACGTCTACGCGAATGAGCTTGTGATCCAGGACGGCAGGGTCACCGGAGAAGTCCGGGGGCCCCTGACGAAGCAAAACTCGAAGAAGGAGGTTCTTGAGGAAATTTGCAGACTGGAAAAAATCAGCCCCCGTGACTGCATAGCTGTGGGCGACGGCTCGAACGATCTTTGCTGGGCCGGCGTGGTGGGCACTTTTGTTGCCTTCAACGCCAAGCAGGTCGTGCGGGACTGCGCCGATGTAGTCGTGGACGGCAAAAATCTGGAATCCTTGATTCCTATAGTGAAACAGGAGGAAGAGTTGTTACATGCTAAAAGAACTGCAAGAAAAAAAGAGTAAATTCCTTAAAGAGGCTGAGGAGTTAAAAGCCAACCGCAACGAGTGGAACTCCAAGGCCAGCACATTCTCGAAGAGGAGGGATGAGCTCAACAAGAAGACCAAGGAATTAATAGAGAAAGCACAGGAATACCGCGTGAAGCGGGATGAGTTCAACGGACAGGTAAGCGCGAACAAGGAAAAGCGGAACGAGCTGAACGAGAAGGCCAACGAGGTCTACTCCCGGGTCGACACGCTGCGGAAGAAGGACACGACGAGCAGCGGGCGCTCGATGAACGAGCTGCGGAAGGAGATCGACCACCTGGAGTTCAAGCAGCAGACCGAAGTGCTCACGACTGAGAAGGAGCGGGCCCTCGTCGACAAGATCTCTGAGCTCAAGGAAGAGTTCAAGAAGAAGAAGGAGCTGCTCGAGCAGAACCACGAGCTCAAGGGCTTCCTTGGCGAGGCACAGGGACTGCGGGACGAAGCGTCCGAGTTCCACAAGAAGGTCAAGGAGAACGCCGACCTGGCGCAGGAGTACCACGACAAGATGATCGAGTGCTTCCGCGAGGCGGACAAGACCCGTGCCGAGGCCGACGCCCAGCATAAGGAGTTCGTCAAGGCGCAGGAGACTGCCGACGAGTACCACAAGCAGTTCCTGAAGCTGCAGAAGGAAGTCCGGGACTTCGACAAGGTCATCGTAGGTCTGAAGAAGAAGACCAAGACCGAGAAGGACACCAAGGACAAAGTCGAGTACAAGAAGCAGGCGGAAGACGTCTTCGCCCAGTTCAAGGCTGGCGAGAAGCTGAACACCGAAGACCTGCTGCTGCTACAGCGCTCGGGATTCTTGTAAAAGAGAAGATCATAAAGGTTCCATCACAGGAACCTTCATCATTCTTTATTAGTTACAATTATAGCGACTGCTATCGAATTTTTTCTGGCTTGCTTAATGGTAATCTTTTTTGCATGAGAAGAACCGGTCGGAAACTGTGGGCGGCCTCGTCCTTGATAAGGGGCATCTCCATGCCGTAAACAAGAGAGCCCTGTGGCTTAAACAAGAGAGCCCTGTGGCTCGGTCACGCACGGGACATCCCACATTGCTAAAGGTTTACAACCTTCCAGGAGCAACCCTGACTATTTTCTCTTCGCAAAGATCGTCAGGAACCCTGCAGCAGCGATCGCGATCGCCAGAAGCAGCAGGCCTGGCGCAGGCGCGGGCGCCGGCGCCGAAGGCAGCGGCACCATCGTGGGCGTGGGCGTTGCTGTCGGCGTAGGCACTGTTGTCGTCTGACTCGTTGGCACGGTGCCATAGATGATCACAGTGGCCGTAGACTTCACAGCGTTGCCCGCCATGTCGATCACGTCCAGTGTGATCCGGTATGAGCCGGGCTGCTTGTATGCGTGGGAGACCCTGGCCCAGTCATCTTTCACCTTGGCCTGCGTGCCTATCCCATCGCCGAAGTCCCATTCCATCCGTTGCGGATTATTCTCTACCACGTGGGCGCTCACCGGAATGTAGTCTCCGACATATCCGTTGCCCTGCATCGTCAGATCGCTGATCTGCGGCGGCGTGCGGTCGATTCCAATGGTAGGGATCGTCAAGCTCGCCGTGTTGCCCGCAATGTCCGTTGCAACCCCTGTCAGCGACGAGTACACGCCTTCATTTGTCAGGTTTAGGTCCTGTGGGATGGGGGGTTTTACGCCGGACACATCATCACTGACCTCGTAGTGCAGCCACACGTTATGAGTGGTCCAGCCGTTGGCATTGGGCGCCGGCGTCATCACATAAGTAATGAGCGGCGGTGTCTTGTCGATCTTGACTGTACTTATTTTCGTCTGCTCGTAGGCAGTGGAGTTGTCGATCGACCGGTAGTAGATCCAGGTCGTGCCTTCTCTAGTGATCTTAAAGGGGCCCGTATATTGTATCCAGCCTGAGTCGCTGCCGTTGAAATTATATTCGGTACGGTCGATGACGAGGCCGCCGTGGCCGCTAGCATTCATGGATACCGTGACGTCGGAAGTGAACCATCCGTCATTGCCCTGCGTGCCGCTAAAAAATATTGCGGTTGTAGGGGATGTCGACTGTGCCACGGCGCCAGGAGCTAAAAATGAGGCCAGGACAAGGCCTGTGAGGCAGACGACGAACGTACTACTGTACTTGCTAATCGTTTTGTGAAGCATCTGATCACCAGATGAGCCGTCCGGTATGTGCGGCATCGCTCACTTCGAATATACCCCCTGCATGTCTCACCCCATATATTTTGCTGTCAGATCGTATGGTGGCAACATCTGGGGAAAATTTATAATAGACAAATGCGATCAAGTAACCTGCAATTAAGTTCTGATGGCCTGATAGTGCGTGAAATCTGACGAGGTTGACAATTGTGGACATGCTCATCATTTGCATAGACAAGGATGACGACATCGGCGTCAAGGCCGGCGTCAAGAGCCCGGTGATCGGCAGGGACGCGTGTCTTGATGCTGCGGCCCGTCTCGGCGCGGCAGATCCGGAAGACTCAGATGTCAACACGATCTACGGCGGAATCAACGTCTACGACCAGCTCAGGTCAGAGGGCATGGAAGTGGAAGTCATCTGTATCGCGGGCCACCGCGACCTTGGCCTGAAGGCTGACAGGGCCATCGCGCAGCAGCTCGACGATTTCCTGCTCCAGCACCCGGTCGAGAAGGCCGTGCTTGTCAGCGATGGCGCCGAGGACGAATCGGTCATGCCGATCCTCCAGTCCCGGCTAAAGGTCGAGTCCGTCCGGCGTATCGTAGTCAAACAGGCCCAGAACCTCGAGAGCACATATTATATTATCAAGGAGCTGGCCAGCGACCCGAAGGTGGCGCGGGTCATATTCATTCCCGTGGGCGTAACCCTTCTCGTATACGCAGCATCGTCACTGGTAAACTATGAGAAAGCGGCACCGGTGGCTATCGCGACGCTGATCGGCTCGTACCTGCTCTACAAGGGCCTGAGTCTGGACAGCCTGCTGGAGACATTCATCTTCAACCTGCGTAAGTCATTCCAGGATGCCAAGCTTACTTTTGTCACTTACCTGATCTCGCTCATACTGGTACTCATGGCTTTCGCCAGTGGCTCGCTGAGCGTTCTGCAACAGGTGGTCACCGAGGCGTCTCAGCCCGGCCTTATCAACCTCGCCGCCATATTTTTCAATTCGGCTATCTGGTGGTTCGTCGCAGGGTTGCTGGCCGTCCTGAACGGCTGGATCATCGATGCCTACACTGAGGACAGCGAGTCGCTGCACAAGTACCTCGCCACGCCGTTCTTCCTTGTCGCCATGGGCATGCTGGTATGGGGCGGCACACAGTACGTCCTGAATATGCAAGATCGGATGCCCGATGCGCTGAAGAGCCTTGGCATCGCGATTGTGGTAGCCGTCGCAGTAAGCTACCTTGGAGTCACGCTCGCACGGTACGTCCGCCAGTTCACACAGTACCGGGTCGCGGAAGTCATCGACTTTTAAATTGGCTTTAACAATGGGGCCCTGGGCTACGCAAGAGAGGGGCCCTGGGGCCTAAAACCCTCGCATGCTGTTCTGATCCGGGCGTTTACGAGAGCGTCCCACCGCCTTAACATGATAGCCCATTGGCCAACTTACGCTCGCACGTAGATATACCTGTCACGTCATGCGATTTTATCAATTATGGTCTACATTTCTTATAATTATACTACCGATAGGTCGTATACTTTTTTCAATGATAGAATTGGTGTAATTTTATTACCTACCGGTCGTTAGTAAAATTATCCACATATCATTGGGGGAAGACCTGTTGTCAGGTGCCTATACTAATTCATAGTTTCGACATGCTGGCTCTCCAGCTCAATCGGATATGTCGGCAAAACTTCATTATGCCAAATATGTTGACATAGACCAGCGGTCTAATAATGCGCCATGGCGAGATGATGCCTCTTACATCGTCCGATTATGCCATTTCCGGCCTACGTTTCTTATAATTATACTACCGATGGGTAGTTAATTTTTTCCAGCGTCAGAGCCGGGATAATTTTATTATCTACCGGTCGTTAGTATATTTGATCAGACCGAAATTTCTAAATAATTTGACTACCTACCGTTCGTTAGTAAATTGGCAGGGTAGCAATGGATGCAGTCAATGGCGAGTCACCAAAGCCGAAAGTCGGCAGGCCGAAAGGCCGCACTGGCACTAAAGAGAAAATAATGGACACGGCAATAGACCTGTTCTCTAATCGAGGCTACGAAGCCGTGTCCATGCAGGATATCGCCGACGCTGTCGGCATCAGGAAAAGCTCTATCTACAATCACTTCAAGAGCAAGGACCAGATTTTACAGTCGATCTTATCATACTTCAATCAGGAGCTATCTCAGTCCGACATGAAACGCCAGGGCGAGGAAAAGATCATCGAGACATACCTGAACACCCTGGGCCCGGCCGGGCTGATGGCCGCCGTCGGCAAACAGTTCGAGGACTTTCTGAACACCCCGAAGATGCGGAAGATCTGGCGGATGATCGCCATGGAAGTCTACCGCAACGCCATGATCCGCAGCTTCTTCGAGCGCGAGATGATCGACCGGCCTTCGCGTTTCTGGGAGAAGGCTTTCCGATTCATGATCAGCCGCGGCATGATCCGACAGACAGACGTGGCGACGCTCGCACGCGAGTTCCAGTCCTTCCAGATATATCTGCAGGTCAAATATCTCGCGCTCTTCAACGACGAAGAGCCGGAGGTTTTTCGCTCAGCTATCGAGAAAGATCAGGTTTCACACGTAAAATTCTACATGGAAATGCTGAAAGTTTGACACGCCTGTCGTGTCATGTCTCTCATTTCTCCGGCAGAGGTCCCTGTCTTTTCATAGCGTTCTCTGATTTCTCTTGTGCGTCTTCCGGCCCGGTGGCGATGCAACTCTCGTCGACGGGAGTGCAGTTCTTCAGCTCGCCCAGCTCCTTGCGGAACTCGGTCTGTTCCCGGAGGATGTCTCGCTTGCGAAACTCCCGCTCGCGCAGGTCTTGCATTGCGTGATCAATCCATTCTTCAGCCTGTTTGCGTGTCATCCCCCTATCCATCAGGGCCTTCACTCTGCCCTCGTAAGGAAGTGTCCAGTCGATGAGCGGCTCGTTAGTGTCCAGCCGGTTCTCCACGTCCGAATCATTGTCATAGTCCGGCTTGCCGAAATCGGATTTCCTGCCGACGCCAGCCATGCATATATCTCCAGTGTCATATGTGGCAGCGGGCTATTAACACTCATTGAAAAAAACCGCGGCCGCCACTTCCGCTACTTCATTTGCCAAGTTCTTTTTCAATGTGAGCCGCATCTTTCAATACGGGGGCGGACTACGTATCCGCCCGGGGGTACTCTCATGGATTTTCAGAGCATGGATGCAGCCTGCGAGAAAGTCGGAAGTGAGCTGGGCTATAAGATCGAGCATAATGTGAACCTGGGCGTAGGAAACATAGCGCAGGTGTGGAGCAGGCAGGATCACCCGAATCTGCCTGAGATGAAGTTCGCCGTGCAGATCATGCCGATCAGCGGCGATGTGGCGCCGGACCTGATCGCCTCGAATGCCATGTGCTCGCTGTGGTCGGACTGCGATCACCTGATCTTCGTGGTGCCCGACGATACGACCCAAAAGTCCATACAGGGGAAGGTGAAGGCGTTCGACCACATCGGGGGCTTCATGCAACTGCACAAGTACATCACAACCGTGACGCTGAGTGAGATGATCAAGGGCCTGAAGCATCCTGCCCAGACAGGCGAGGTTTCCGCGTAAAGGCAGGTAGCATGAAGTTCAGGAACCGATCGGATGCGGGAAAACGGCTGGCGCGAGAGCTGGAAGCCTACCGGGGCAGGGATGTGATCGTCCTGGCCATACCGCGAGGCGGGATTCCCGTGGGCTACGAGATCTCTCGCGCTTTCCACGCGCCGCTGGACGTGGTCATGGCCAAGAAGATCGGGGCGCCCTTCAACCCTGAGCTGGCCATCGGAGCGGTAACCTGGAACGGCGCTGTCATGATCGACCAGGAACTGGTCGACCGTCTGCAGATCTCCCGCGACTACATCGGCGGCGAAGCCCGGCACGTGGTAGACGACATGAACCGGACGATGAGCAATCTGCGCGAAGGGCTGGGCAGCTTCCCGAAGCTTTACGGGCGGACCGTGTTCGTCGTCGACGATGGCATCGCCACGGGCGCCACCATGATCGCTGCGGTCGAGGTAATCCGGGAACAGGGAGCGGCCGAGGTCGTGGTCGTCACGCCTGTGCTCCCGTCGGAGCTGGTCGATAATCTCAGACTGGTGGCGCCATTAGTGTATTTGCAGGCGCCGGACGACTTCGAGGCCGTGGGCCAGTATTATGAAGAGTTCGAGACGATGGACGAAGAGCGCGCCCGCCAGTACCTGCTGCTGGCTAATGAGAGCGATTTGCTGAAGTAACGGACCATGTCATCGCAGCATGCCTCTCCGGTCTCTTTGCGCGAATGAGGCTGCCTACCATTTTAAACCGTTCGGTAATGGCCGAAAAACGAAAGATTTATTTAGTTACGTGGCTTCGAATCGCATGAGATGTCTGACATGGTCGATTCTAACCCAGACGGCCAGCAGCAGGAAATGGCCCGACTGCGAACCCAGGAACAAGAGCTGAACTTGATTGTACCCGGCCTCGTGGCGCTGATCGGTGGAATTATCTGTACCATCATGATCGCTGTGCCTATCGAGAACATGCTCTCGGGAGATGCGTGGCTCGTGGCGCCTATCGGGGAAGAGCCCGCCAAGATGGCCGGGCTGGTGTTCCTCGCACTGTTCATGCCCTTCGCCATCCGTACGAAGAAGGACGGGCTCGTCCTGGGCGCGTTGGCAGGCCTTGGGTTCACGTTCCTCGAGAATCTGATCTATATGATCCAGGGAGCGGACATGTTTGTCAGGACCTTCATCTGTTCCCCCGGGCACATCGCATGGTCGGCCATCGTCGGCATGGGCGTTGCGCTGGCAGCCGTGAAGATCTCGCAGCACCGGTCGGCGAGTGCCTGGGAGGACTTCAAGTACGGTTTCCTATCGGCCGACGTCCTGACATTCCTGGGTATCGGGATGGTGCTCCATGGGATCTACGATGGCTTCGTCGGCCAGATCATAAGCCTGGGTAACCTGCCCCTGGATGGGCTGGCCATCGTGATCGCATCGATCTACGTCGCGTATAAGCTCTACAGCTACCTTCCGGGCGACCTGGCAGCATTTCGGTTCCCAGGCCCGATCGCGTTGGTTAGCAACGCACTGAAGTCTCGGCCCACGACGCTGTCGGCTGCTCCGGTACCGCTGCGTGCCATGGCTGCTTCGGAGCCCGCTCCTGCGCCGGCTCGTTCCCCGGCCATCGACCGCATCTTCTGCACCCAGTGTGGAGCGGAGAATCGCGCGGGGTCCCGCTTCTGCTCGAACTGCGGCAACAAGATGCAGTGAGAACAACCGCGCGACGGTCACGCTTGCATCTGGCTAGCGAGACCATTCAGTTTTTAAATAGCATCCCGGCCTATTCTGGTATACATCGCCCCACATCCGCTCCTTTTTTACAGAAACTAATTAACGTCTGGCGCCTTTTTCTTGCATGACCCCGAGAGATCACTATAAGCGAGGATAGAAAAAGCACAATGTTCGTCGATATTCGTTCTATTCCGGGCAAAGCCCGTCGTGTCGCAGATAATCTGAAATCCGTCTTACAGACCCCCGCGCCCCCGAAGGTCCAGTTCCGGCTGAAAGACCTGAAATTTTTCTTCCGCTTCGTTCGCCCGGTGTGGAAGATCGGCCTCGTCAGCCTGATCCTTGTCATGATGACCACGGCCATGAAAGCGGTAGTGCCGCTCATCAGCAAGGTCTTCATCGATTTCGTCATCCTGAAAACTGGCTACGATGGCATCGACGGGCTGCTCGGTGCGGTAGGGCTCGAAGCTTATGCGCCGAATGCCATCAGCCTGCTCGGCTCCCTCGAATTCATCGTCATCGGCATGGTCGTCGCCGGCCTCGTATACGGGCTGCTCTACGGCATCCAGGGCTATCTGACGGCCGTCTACCAGCAGGAGCTCACCTTCAACATCCAGACAAGCCTGTTCGATCATGTACTACGCTTCCCGCTCTCGTTCATCAAGAACAAGCAGACTGGCTACCTGATGTCCAGGGTTTCGGATGACGTGGGCATGCTCCAGTACATGTTCTCCGACGCGCTGACCCAGGTCATCTCCAGCGCGTTCTTCATTGTCTTCGGCATCGCCATACTGTTGACACTCAACGCCGGGCTGGCAATTGTCATCGCGGTCACCATACCGGCATACCTGGTCATCCGGTTCCTTTTCTCCCGTCGCAT
This sequence comes from Methanobacteriota archaeon, assembly GCA_023436075.1. GTDB lineage: Archaea > Halobacteriota > Methanocellia > Methanocellales > Methanocellaceae > Methanocella_A. The sequence goes on along the minus strand of JAEZKS010000041.1, from coordinate 4,890 downwards.
CCGCGCGCTGAGCTACCGGGAGCGAGAGACGAACGCGGTGGTCTCACAGAGCATGCAGGAAGCCATCTCCGGCGCGGAGGTGGTCAAGTCCTATGCCACTGAGAAACGAGAGGTGGACAAGATGTCCGGCAAGCTGCGGGATGTCGTCAACACTCGCATCACCAAGTACGTGATGATGAACATAGCCGGCACGTTCATGCGAGGCGCAATGTTCGCGATGCTGCTCATCATCATGGTCGTCGGCGCCCGGGACATCCAGGCCGGCCGCATGACTCTTGGCGACTACGTCACTTTCATCTCCTACATCGTATTCTTGTCTGGCGCCGTGAACACGCTGTTCTATACTTACCTGACCTTCCAGCCAGTGTTTGCCTCCATGGACCGGCTGAAGGAAATGTTCACCGTCGCGCCGGAATTCGAGTGGGACGAGAAGGACCGGCCGCTGAAGACGCCCGTCCAGGTCAGAGGAGACGTGAGGTTCGAGCATGTATCATTTGCATATGAGGCAGACAAGCCGTCGGTGCTGCACGACGTCAGCTTTGAGGTGAAGCCCGGCGAGACAGTGGCGCTCGTCGGCCACAGCGGCGCGGGCAAGTCGACGCTGGTCAGCCTGCTGCTCAAGCTGTACGTCCCGGAATCAGGCCGGATAACGCTGGACGGGAATGACCTCAACGATCTCAACCACGCATGGCTGCGCCGGCAGATCAGCATCGTCTCGCAGGACATCTTCCTGTTCAACGATACCATCGAGAACAATATCAAATACGGCCGACCTGATGCGACATGCGAGAACGTCATTGAGGCAGCCAGGAAAGCTCACATCCACGACTTCATCATGAGCCTGCCGAAAGGCTACGAGACTTTGATCGGCGAACGTGGCACGAAACTTTCCGTCGGCCAGCGGCAGCGGGTTTCCATCGCCCGGGCGTTCCTGAAGAACACGCCCCTCGTGATCCTTGACGAGCCGACCTCTGCCATCGACCCGGAGACCGAGATGTACCTGAAAGAGTCGCTGTGCGAGCTGATGCGCGGCCGGACGACCTTCATTATCTCCCACCGGATGTCGCTGGCGGAGATCGCCGACCGTGTCATCGCCATCGAGGACGGCAGGGTCACTCAGATCGGCACTCATCGGGAACTGGCCGAAAAGGAAGGCATTTACCGCACGCTGCTTGCCTACGAGCAGGGCAACGGCGGTGTCCGGGCGACAGACTCAGGCAACACAGGATGATGACGATGCTCCCGCCTGCTATATGGACGCAGGCGGCCGGCATGGCCCCGGCCAAAAGACCGGTATTTTCTCAAGATAGGGAAACCTTTCGTCGTTTTTGCCTTTGCCAGGCTTCGAATATGACACATAGGTTTTTATATTATGTTCGTGTTTATCGTATTGCAGGTTCAGCCTGCATGAGTAATTACAATGAGAGACAGCGGATTCAGGGGTGGCCCGAGGCGCAGCTTCGGCGGCCCGAGAGAAATGAGCAAGGCAACTTGTTCCGATTGCGGTAAAGAATGTGAAGTCCCCTTCAAGCCCACGGATGGCAGGCCAGTCTATTGTCAGGACTGCTTCCCCAAGCACCGGAAGCCCCGGTTCTAAGCCTTCATATAATATTTCCGATATCGGCAGTTGAGACTCGTACGAAGAGAATCCTCTTCGTATCTATCATTTTTCTTTAGCTTTCCTATCATCGTCATAGCATAGCCTGTCGTAACAATACAACAACCTATTTATCGAATCATCTGTAAAAATAGCACGGATGGTTGACCTTTCTCCGGACTTCCTGTTATCGATGGGCCCGCTTGGAAAGCTGCTCGTCTCGCTGGCTATCGGCCTCATGGTGGGCTTCGAGCGGGAGATCGCGCAGGAGAAGCTGGCCAACGTCAAGTTCGCCGGATTGCGCACCTTCGGGCTTGCCGGCCTGATCGGAGGCGTGGCGGCGTACCTCGCCTCGAATGCCATCGGCACAGCCGGAGACGCACCGCTCGCATTCACTCCGGACGGATACTTTCTCTTCGGCGTCGCGTTGCTGGCCATCATGGCGCTGGTAGGCATTGCCTACTACCGGTCCACGGGCGTTCAGCCGCATCTCGGCTTTACGACAGAGATCAGCATGATCCTGACCTTCCTGATGGGCGGCATGGCATTCTTCAACCCGGGCATAGCGATCATCATCGCCGTCGTAGTGACCATCCTCCTCGCGTTCAAGCAGCCGCTGCACGAGTTCACCCACAGGATACCGAAAGCCGAGTTCTACGATTCGCTGCTCTTCGCGCTGATCGCCATCGTCATCCTCCCCCTCCTCCCGAATCGCTACTACGGGCTGCCATATTCGGGCATGGAGGAGCTTTTCAACCCGCAGCAAGTATGGCTATTCGTCGTATTCATCTCCGGCATCAGTTTCGTCGGCTACTTCCTGGTCAAATGGCTGGGCACGCAGGCTGGCCTCGCGCTCACGGGCATCCTGGGAGGCGTGGCATCGAGCACGGCTGTCACCACGACCATGGGCGTGAATACCCGCGAGATGCCAGGCATCGAGGCCGAGGCAATGACGGCGGCCACGCTGGCCAATACGGTCATGCTGCTGCGCGTGGCCCTGATCGTGCTGGTGATCAACCCGGCACTGCTGTACTACCTCTACCTGCCGCTGGGCGTCATGTTCGTGGCCGGCATCTTCGTGGCCTCGTACTTCTACATCAAGAGCAGACATGTGACCCACATAGGCAACTCCATCCGCATGGGCAGCCCGTTCAGCATCCGTCCTGCGCTGACCTTCGGGCTGTTTATCAGCATCATCCTGGCTGTCTCGAAGATCGCCACCTATTATGCATCCAGCGCAGGTCTGTACCTGACGGCGCTCTTCGCCGGCCTGGCGGACGTGGACGCGATCGCGCTCTCATCGTCGCAGCTCTCCTTCGCCGACTCGATCGTTCCGAACGTCGCCGTTTTAGCCATCCTGATCGCGGTGTTCGTGAACCTGGCGATCCGCGTCGTGTATGCCTACTACTTCGGCACGAAAACGTACGGCAAATACACGATCTCCATGGCCGCCATCATGGTGATCGCCGGCCTGGCCATCGCTATCCTGATGCTTTAGCAGAATGCCTTTTACCCTAAACGCCGTACTCTTCTCTCTTATCGTCCGGAATACCGGCTTCGGGCGGATAGCCCCGAACCTCCCAGTAGCCCTGCTCCTCCGAGTCGACAAACTTGATGCGCATCAGCCACTTAACCGACTTATATGCGAGCTTGAACGGCACGACCAGCCGTAGCGGACCGCCGTTCTCCGCCGGAAGATCGTCGTGCTCCAGGCCATAGACAAGCATCGTTCGATCGTCCAGCGCGTCTTCAAGCGAGAGCGAGTCGGTATACTCGCTATACGAGTAGAAGGTCAGCCAGTTTGCATCAGGCAGCGGACGGACACGTCGGATGATTTCTCCGAGTTTCACGCCTTTCCACGGGGTCCACATATCCCAGCCCTCCACGCAGATGATCGGCATCGTGGCCTCGGTAGGATTCATCTCCTTGATTTCGCCGATGGAGAACGTGGCAGGACTTTCCACCAGTCCGTCGACCTTGAGCTGCCACTGCCTGGGGTCAGCCAGTGGCGGTCCCTCGACGTCCAGGACAGGTAGCTTCTTCAGCATCATGACTCCTCACGAGGAAGATTTATGCGCCACGTAATAAGCCATGCCGCAGTTAATGGCACGAATCGCGGGTCAGGCACGCCGGTATGTATGCACGGTCCCTTTGTTACTATTCTTGATCAGGTAGCCGTACAGGAATCCTGCTGCGAGGCCTATGAGGTGCGCTCCCCTGGCAACCATGTCCCCCGCGCCGAAGCCGAGGAAAAAGAGGTCGATAGCGGCGAAGAGCAGGACCGCGTACAACAGCTTTACCGGGATGAAATAGAGGAATATCCTGAGGTTCGGCATCAGGACAGCCAGCGCGCCCATTATGCCCATAATGGCCCCGCTGGCTCCTATAACTGCGGAAGCCGGGAACAGGAGCACCTGTGCAACTCCGGCGAGTATGCCGCTGCCAAGGTACAGGCCCAGGAACCGGGGACTGCCTATATGGCGCTCTAGCAGCGGGCCGAAGAAGAAGAGAATGATCATGTTGAACAAAATGTGGAAGAAGTTACCTGTGCTGTGCAGGAACATGTAGGTGATGGCCGTCCACGGCTGTGAAATCAGCGAAGAGCGACTGAGCTCCAGCGCATTCGTGAACGACGGCACGACAAGCTGCAGGATGAAAGCCAGCACGCAGGCTCCGATAAGAATGTATGCATAGTATCCCTGTGCCGGCAGCTTGATCTTCGGTTTTCGTTTTTTGAGAGGTGAAAACCCCGCGCCTTTCCTGGCCTGCACGGGAGGCTTCCAGGTGCCTTCCTTCATCATACGCAGGCCGGTGCACTCATGGTATTCCGGCAGGCGGTGGGCGGAGCAATAGACGCCGCCGCAATACTTGCAGTTGAACGGCAGCATCTCGTATTTGCCGCAATAATCGCACCTGTTGTCCGCCATGAGAATTCCTACAGATATTCTCTGGTAATCGTATAAAAATATTAGCCAAACATCGGCTTGTTTCAAGCCGTAGCGGCTGATGCCGGGGTCGCCTAGTCAGTCCCGGGAGGGCCGCCCTCGCCCCCAGGCTCGGCCATGCCCTCGGCCGTGCCGTGGACACCAGTGCGAGCTTCTTTCTTCTCGCCCTGGGTCCTGTGCTTGTACTCTATGCCTTCAGGGATATGTTCCTGGTCCTGATCTTCCTCGGTCATGAAAAGGACTTAACATTGCCTGCAGATAAGGGGAATTCAGAAGAAAAACGGATTTGAGGTATCAGAGGTTTCGAGAGGTCACCGAGCTTCAACACAGAGGGCTCAGAGGGCACAG
>JAEZKS010000246.1 GCA_023436075.1 Methanobacteriota archaeon | reverse complement strand
GCCCGGAGGCAGCCGTACCGTCACGCTGCGCGTGACTGCGGAGGATGCCGGCGAGCCCCCGGAAACCCTGGCCGGAGACGCCATGAGCCTGGAAAAACGGCTGGAGAGCATCCGGGCATCTTATGCCGACATGATGGAGTGCTGCAGCAGAATCGAGACCGATAACCTCGTGTTCAACCGCATCTTTTTCCGGTCGCTGGAAGACCTCAGGCTCCTGGACATGAGCGCCCGCGGCTATGTCTTCAACTCGGCGGGCGTGCCGTGGTACGACGCGCTGTTCGGCCGGGACAGCATCATCTCGTCGATCCAGTCACTCCCTTACGAGCTCAGTAAAGCCAGAAGCACTTTACAATTGCTGGCCCTGTACCAGGGCACGAAGCCCGACGACTGGAGGGACGAAGAGCCAGGCAAAATACTGCACGAACTGAGGGTGGGAGAGAAAGCGAACCTGGACCAGATCCCAATGACGCCGTACTACGGCAGCGTCGACGCGACGCCGCTGTACCTGATCCTGCTGGCTGACTACGTCGACTGGACCGGCGACACCGGATTGGTGTACGAGCTGGCAGAGAACGTAGCCGCAGCGCTGACATGGATGGACCGCTACTCTGATCCTGGGGACATGGGGTTTGCCTCCTACGTGACCAGATCAGAAAAAGGCCTGGCCAACCAGGGGTGGAAGGATTCGCCGGAAGGCGTCAGCCGCTCGGACGGCTCGCTGGCGAAGCATCCGGTCGCGCTGGCGGAGGTGCAGGGCTACTTCTACATGGCGAAGGTCAGGCTGGCATCTCTGCTGGACCGGACCGGCGACCGGGATACGGCAGGGCGGCTGATCCGCGATGCCCACGAGCTGAAGCGGAAGTTCAACCGGGACTTCTGGATGAGCGAGAAAGGCTTCTACGCCCAGGCCATTGACGGCGACGGCTTGTGCGATGTAATTTCCTCAAACCCGCTCCAGTGCCTGTGGACTGGCATCGTCGACAGCGGCAAGGCGGCGAAAATGGTGAAACGTGCCTTCGAGCCGGACATGTTCAGCGGCTGGGGCATACGGACACTGTCGTCCGGTGAAAAACGCTACAGCCCACTGGGGTACCACAACGGTACCGTCTGGCCCTTCGACAACTCGATCATCGCCTTCGGACTGTCACGATACGGGTTCAAGGAAGAGGCGGACCGGCTGCTCACCTGCATGTACGACGCAGCCGGCCACTATCCCCGCTACCGGCTGCCGGAGCTGTTTGGAGGCTACCCGCGAGAAGACTACAGCGTGCCCGTCAGGTATCCTGTTGCCTGCAGTCCCCAGGCGTGGTCGGCAGGCACCATACCATGCATGCTCTCGGCCGTGCTGGGATTCGTTCCCAACGCTCCGGAAAAAAGGCTGACACTGATGAAGCCGATGCTGCCGTCGTGGCTCGATTCCCTGAAGATCGACGACCTGGTGGTAGGCAACGTCCCGGTCAGCCTCGAGTTCACGCGCGTGGCCGACGACACCATGGTCAACGTGCCCGGCGCAAGCGAGATCGATATTGTCGTACATTACTGAATGGTCACTCGTCGCTACCCTTGCGCAGGCAATCACGCAGCACGGAAACTCTCGCCAAGACTATTTTTAAATTATAGGCATACTGAGAACTCTTTTATTTAACTTCTTGGCGAGCTTGACGTCCTTGGCGCCCTTGGCGGGAAGATCGTACGACGCATAGCCTGCAACTGCAAACGATCAAAGCCATCTACTAATATAGGATCGTTAGCTCATGTTAAAAAAGTCAGGCCGCTCACGGGCGTTGATAAGTCGTGGCCCGGTGATGCTGATCGCCGACCTGTGCACCTCGCCGAACCCGGCCAGTCCGTCGGGAATGGTGGAGAAGACTGTGTCGCCCAGCATCGCCATGGAGGCCATGCCGCCGTGCGCCTCGACGGCCTCTACCGCGTCGAGCGCCCTGTCGCTGATCAGGCCTGTCTCAACGGCGAAGGACCGCGAGAGCCTCATCAGCTCCGGGAAGGTCGGCTTTGCCAGCAGCGACTTCAGGCACCTGCGGCCCGCTTCGCTGATCGCCGCCTTCTCACGGGGATCGGAGAGCACGCTCTTCGTAGATATGGGGCCGAAGTAGACATAATAGATGAACGTCTGCGGGACAGGTATGCGATCGACCGCGAATGGTACGCCCGGCCTGAGCCTGATCTCCACGCCGCCGCTGCTCATCCCCGCCACGTCACCCAGGCCGGTGCCACTGGTCACCTCGGCGATGTGCGCCGCATACATCAGCTCGTTCATTGCTTTGCCAAGCCCCAGTAGCTCATTCAGTGCCAGCGCCGTGCTCACTGCGCCTGCGGCGCTCGCTCCCAGGCCGCCGCCCACCGGAATGCTCAGCCGTGTTTCGACACGTATGGGCTTGTCAGTGAGCAGCCGCACGACGGCTTCCGTGGTCGACGCCTCGACAGGCCTGTCATTGAGAAGAACTTGAGTGTGATCGGATAGAAATACCTCAGTAGTAGCGCCGACGTCGAGCGACAGCCCGGCGCCACAGGACCCCATGCACAGGGGGTCGACGTCATCGTGAGCGACGAAAAAGCCGGTTATGTGCGCCGGCGCGAACGCCTTCATTCGAAGCGCTCCGCGATCGCGTCCAGAATTGCCGCGGCCACGGCGCTCTTCCGGCCGCTGGCATGGGCCGGCTTCCGGCTCGGCCGGAGGATGCAGACATCGTTCACGTCAGTGTCTCGCACCCCGCCGAAGACGTTGGCGACGACCATGTCAGCGCCTGTTTCTTTCATGCGCTTCTTCGCACGGGACAGAAGCTCTTCGACGTCGACGGTCTCCGCTTTGAAAGCGACCACGAACAGGCCTGGGTAATCTTTCCTGACACGATCGATGATCTTAGTCGCGGGCGTCAGCTCGATCTTCACCGGGCCGGACGAACTGATCTTCTCCTTCGACTTGCTGACGGTAAAATCGGATATAGCGGCGGCACTGACGTAGATGTCGCAGCCCTGCTTCAGCTCTTCCAGCACCGCATCCTTCATGTCCTGTACACTCTCGGCGAAGACGTCCCTGATGCCCGGGACGTTCATCCTGTCTCGGTGTACCACAGTCACGTCCGCGCCGCGACGATAAGATTCCAGCGCGATCTCCCGACCCATTTTTCCTGTGCTGCGGCTGGTAACGATGCGGATCGGGTCGATCTCCTCGACGTTCGGGCCGCTGGTGATCAGGATTTTCTTGCCTTTCAGCGGCGAAGACGCGAGGGCTCGCTCGACTTCAAGCACGACAACGGAGTTGTCCGGGAACTTGGCGATCTTCTCGGCGGTGACCGGCATGACGAACCCGATGCCGATCGACTCCAGCTTCCTGATGTTCTCCTGCACAAGGGGGTGATCCATCATGGAGCCATGCATCGCCGGCACGACGAGGACCGGTATCTTCGAGCCGATCGCCGTCGTGGCGAAGGTAGTCACGGGCGTATCGTCGATCCCCGAGGCGATCTTCCCGATAGTGTTCGCCGTGCAGGGCGCGATGAGCAGCAGGTCGTAAGCCTCGGCCCGCTGCCCGCAATAAGCCACATGCTCCACGTTGCCGGTGATCTCCGTGATCACGTTCCGGCCAGTCGCATATTGCAGTGCGTACGGGTGGATGATCGTCTGTGCGGCATCGCTCATCACCGCCTGGACGACGGCGCCGCGACGGATCAGTTCCCGTGCCAGCTTGACCGTCTCGACGGCCGCGATGCTGCCTGTGACGGCCAGCACGATCTTCTTGCCGGCGAGGGAGTTGCTGACCGTTCCGGCCAGGTCCAGCGTCGGGTGGGACACGGAGGGCACAAAGGACACCAAGGACAGAAAGGGCTATTATTACCATAAACTTTTTTATCTGTCAGACGTATTGCCCGGCACAATCCAATCGACGATACAGGCCGGGGCGCCTCGCGCGCGTGCGCGACCGGCATCGATCTTTGCATAAGCATAGTAGCATGGACCGATCAGGGGGCGCCTCGCGCGCGTGCGCGACCGGCATCGGGATGCCTTTTGTTAACGGCATGGAGGTTGCCTATTGTTTGACGGGCGCTCTTGTCGAAGCCATAGCATGGGATGCGACGATTGTCCGACCCGTTTTTCATCCGGAGTCGATAAAGTTTTATATACTCGAAGCCACTAAGACGAGATGTCTACTCGAAAGTATCAACATCAGGAGCAAATTAAATGGCAAAGACAAAATCCGACTCCCGGTCACGCAAGGCAGGTAGCAACCTGAAGGCTTGCAGGGAGTGCCACAGCCTGCTCGAAGGGACTGTGTGCCCCGTCTGTCAGTCCAACGCGCTTAGCGAAGACTGGAGCGGCTACGTAGTAATCATCGACCCCGTGAAATCAGAGATCGCCCACCTCATGAACGTAAAGCGTCCTGGAAAGTTCGCTTTGAAGGTGCGGTAAATTGGCACTGAAGCTAACCGAGGAGCTGCGCGACAAGCTCAAGAAACCCTACGGCCGCCTCTACCGGGGCCAGGGCTCTGAATGTATGACACAGGTCGTACGCAGCCTCGGGAAGCCGACGAAGATCATCGCGATCGGCGACGTGACCACCTACTACCTGCTCAAGGCAGGCATCGTGCCCGACATGTGCCTCGTGGACAACATCAACATGCGGCTGCCCGTCGATCACGAGATCAGGAAAGGCACTGCTCACGAGTCTTTTAGGGACGTCCGCGTCGACAACCCGCCGGGCCTCGTCACGCAGGAACTCATGGACGCTGTCCGTGACAACATGGGCTCGAAGGTGCCGGTGCGCATCTTCGTCAATGGCGAGGAAGACCTGGCCGTGATCCCCGCATGCATCTACGCGCCGCTGAGCTCTGCCGTGATCTACGGCCAGCCCAACGAGGGCGTCGTGGTGGTCCGGGTGACCGACGAGAAGCGCAAAGAGACACAGGCCCTCCTCGACGAGATGGCCAGTGCATGAATGACAATCATCATAAACGGTGATAAGTATGGAAATAAAAGTGTTGGAAGAGAAGAACAACCCGCTCCTGCAGAGGCGTGAGGTTCAGTTCAGCATCAGCCAGAACCTGGGCACCCCGTCCAGGCAGGAGATCAAGAACAAGCTGGCGGCGTACCTGAACTCGAAGCCGGAGCTCGTGATCATCGAGCGCATGAAGCAGGAGTTCGGGAAACGCGAGACCAGGGGCTATGCCAAGATCTACGAAAGCATGGACCGCCTGAAGAACGTGGAGACCGAGCACATCATCCAGCGGAACGAGCCCAAGAAGGCCGAGAAGAAGGAAGGCGAGGCGGAGGCCGCACCTGCGGCAGCGCCAGAGAAGAAGGCGTGATGTGAATGGCCGACAAGAAAGCAGCAGCCAAGACTGGAAACAACACCAAGGGCCGGATGTACGAGGTCAAGGACGGCAAGGCCGTCAAGAAGAGCCAGACCTGCCCGCGGTGCGGCGACGGCGTATTCCTCGCGAGCCACAAGGACCGCGTGTCCTGCGGCAAGTGCGGCTACACCGAGTACAAGAAGTAAGCAGCGGTTTTCCAACCGAAGGCTTTTAAACCATAACTATCACCGCGACGGACGCTCCCCCTGACCGGTCGATGATTATAGGTATGCCGCGCGTGCCGAACGTATTACCCGGCATGTGGCGGCGTACATAGAAATCTTTTATGATTTTCGTGTTTTTGATAAAGCAGATCATCTGCAAGCGATAAGCAACGCCATCTAGCGGCATGTGTAAGATACCAAAGCAAATCAACGACTTGCAGGACGATATGCTCTTTATTCTTACAACAAGTCTGAAGGGGTTCTATCCAATTGCAGGCAGAAAGGACTGTATGCCCTTTCTTCTTACGACATCTCAGGAGGGGGCTCCCGCCCCCTCCAGTCGCTACGGCCTACGGCCTCCGCTGGCCTCCCCGGGCTACACCGCTCCGCTTCGCTACGCGGACAGATCAAAAGTTCAGCCCTGGCAAGAGACGATATTAGCCTATATTGGCCTTGTACAGAGTGTGTGCTTCTCTCGCGGTCGGGTGAGGGTTTTTTCGGCGTTAGCCCCGGCATGCGAAGCTATGCCGGGGTGCTGGTGATGGCGCGGTGAAAAACGCAGCAAAGCGCGTTTTTCAGGGCTTGCGAAGGAACTCAAGTCTGGCGCTGCGGAGCGAAGCGGAGCGTGGCCAGTGTCGTGTGACGAGGGTGCAAGCCCGTCCAAGACATCGCAAGCACCATAAAAACCCGAACAGCACGTGCCCAACAGGGCACGAGCGTCGACCGGCGTGTAATATTGGCTTTTATAAGTTTTCTATAACGAACGGATGCTGACCGGCATACACGAATGACTTTTATTGATTTTTCTTTAAAACGCATGGGCGTTAGTCCACGGCGCTATGAACATATGCCTACCAATGCTATAGAAGGGTAATTTTGCGGATGATTTATATTACATAGAGCTTAAAATGCTTAGATCAAGATAACATGGCGCTCGACATCACGGAGATCAGGCTCAACAAGCGGCAGGAAACCCAGATCATGGATGCCGCCCGGAAAGAGGGTCGCATCAACCTCATCATAGACGGCGAAAAGGTGAAGCTGTCTGCGGACGACGCAGATGACGACGACGTCACCATCATCGACTTCTCCAATCACTACTATGAGAAGCTTCTGACTACCCTTGCGGTCAAAGGCATCGTCCCGTCCAAAGAGCTGAGCAAGGCGATCGAGAAGGTCCTGACCGAGGAGAAGGTCTACGAGGACGGCGAATTCTTCAAGGCTGTAGGCAAGATCGACACCACGACAGAGAAAGCGGCGGCCAGCCTGCGTAAGAAGATCGAACAGCTTCTGGCATCCACTGACCTCACGCCCAAGATGCGTAATGACTACCGGGCAGTCCTGCGAAAGCTGGACAGCAACGACTACAAGCCCGACTACGTCGAGAAGTGGACTGACAGGGTCCTGGGCTCGAAAAAGCTCGAAGCGTTCGATAACAAGCTTCAGACCGCCCGCAGCGACTTCGGGGATGCGGCGCTGCTGCACCGGCTGTACGGGCGCATCTACCTGAGTGGCAAAAATGTCAAAGGCGGCGAGCGGCTTAAGTGGGTACGGCTGCTGAAGCCCGAATAGCACTTTTATGAGATATTATGTCGGCCCGGAAGGCAGGGACGAGTACCTCGAAAACCCGGAAGGCGTGCCGGTTATCATCGATGTGCTCCGGGCGACGTCAACCATCATCGTCGCCCTTTCCCGCGGAGCCGCCCGGGTTATTCCAGTACGTGACTACGATGACGCGCTCGCGTTGGGCCGGAGTCTCGGAGCCATCACCATAGGCGAGCGGAACGGCGTAAAGGTAGACGGCTTCGATTATGGCAATTCTCCAACGGACATGGTGCAACTGCCGCTGGAAGGAAAGACGATCGTGATGGCGACGACCAACGGCACGCAGGTCATGGTCGAAGACGGGATCGTCGCCAGCACTCTCAACGCAGGCGTGGTGGCGGCGACGATCTCCGGTAAGTCCCATGCTTACCTGCTGGCGTCGGGGTCTCCGAAGAAGTCGGACGAAGACCTGTGCGCTGCACGGTTCATCGAGCGAGTGACGGAAAAAGTGGCCGCCTGCTCTGGCCCGGATGTGGCGGCGGCAGAGGCATTTTTGAGCAAAGAAGGCCAGCGCTGGCTGGAGGGAATCCGGCGATCCCGGTCGGGGGAGAAGCTCGCTGCTTACGGCTACGGAGCAGATGTGGAGCTGGCCTGTACGGCTATTAATCGCTATCCGGTGTTGCCTGTGTACAGCGATGGCGAGATAAAGCTGGTCCGTTAACGCGATGTCCAGAGGCCAGTCTCCCGTCCACGCGCGAGGCGCCAGCTCGCAACAGCGATTTTCATTCTATGACAAGCGACTGACACAAAAGCGCCACTACGGCAGAAACATTATATATCGGCATATCATACATGATATGCATCTTAAAAATGGGGAACCAGTATGGAAGTCGAAACGTTGAAACGGCTGGCGCTGATGGGCGCAAATCGGGAGCAGGTCAGCCTGTCCTCATCGATCTTCGCGTCGACGCTGGGCACAAGCCCGCAGACGGCAGCCAGGAAGCTGTCGTCCCTGGAGGACGATGGCTACATCGCTAGAGTCGTCACCAGCGAGGGCCAGAAGGTCAGGATTACCGAAAAGGGCATACTGCGTCTTCGGCAGGAATATCTGGACTACGTGAAGGTCTTCGAAGAGCCGCACGGCATTGTCATCCGCGGCCGGGTCACGACCGGACTCGGCGAAGGCCAGTATTATATCTCCCTTGACGGCTACCGCCGGCAGTTCAACCAGAAGCTCGGATTCGACCCGTTCCCCGGCACGCTGAACCTCAAGCTCAACGAGCCCTTCGTCCCGCCAGAGCAGGACGCGATTAAGATCGACGGGTTCAAGGATGAGAATCGCACCTTCGGAGGCTGCAAGTGCTACAAGATCAATATCAGGGGCATCCACTGCGCCATCGTGCGCCCTGACCGGACGAGCTACTCCCCGACGCTCGTCGAGATCATCGCACCCGTCAACCTGCGCAAGGCGCTGGGCGTGGGTGACGGGGACGAAGTCGAGGTGTTGCTGGAATGAAAAATGATGCAATAAACGATGCAGTAAAAGCACTGCACGAAGGCAAAGTGATCTGTCTGTATGACTTCGACAACCGGGAGCGGGAGACCGACCTCGTGTTCGCCGCAGAGTTCGTCACGCCGAAGCTCGTCTACCAGCTCCGCAGGGATGCGGGCGGCCTCATGTGCGTGGCCATCGACCCCGTCGCCTGCGATAAGCTGGGCATCCCGTACATTACGGATGTCCTGAAGTATGCAGGCAACTGTGGCAATGGCTTCGGGGCGATTGAGTCAATTTATGAAAAGATCGGCGACATCCCATACGATACCAAATCATCCTTCTCACTCTGGGTGAACCACCGTAAGGTCTATACGGGCATCACCGACGTAGATCGCTCGCTCACTATCAAAGAGCTGGCATCGATCACGGACAGTGCGCTCAACGGGAACAAGGTGCCCTTCGGCTCCCAATTCAGGTCGCCGGGCCACGTGCCCCTGCTGCGCTGCGCGCCGGGACTACTCAAAGATCGTCGCGGCCAGACGGAGCTGTCCATCGTGCTCGCCCGGGCTGCGAAGGTCACGCCGGCCATGGTCATGTGTGAGATGCTGGACGGAGAAACCGGCAAAGCGCTGACCAAGGAGGACGCCATGCAGTATGCGAGAAAGAACGGCCTGGCATTCGTCGAGGGCAAAGAGGTTCAGGCGCTGTTCGACTCGATGAAGAGTTGATGTTAATTTTTATCAGCCCCTGCGAACTTGAAGAAAAGCCGATCGAGCGCAGCTGAATACTGCTGATCATCATGGAAACAGCCCCGAACAAGTCTCCTGACAGGCCACGAAGATCACCTCTCAAGTTTTTTATATTGCTCTACTTACTGAGCCTGCCGTTCTGGATTCTCAGCTTAACGCTCAAGGTCGGAGGGCTGCCGGACAACCTGCCCATCACCGATGTGGGTGCAGTTTTTGTCCCTACTATCGCAGCATGCGCCCTGGTCTACAGCGAAGAGAAAATGAACGGAGTAAGCAGGCTGCTGAAACGAACCTTTGACTACAGGCGAATCCGACAAAAGATCTGGTACGTGCCCATCATCTTCCTGATGCCTGTCCTGTACGTGCTGACCTCCCTGGCCATGCGCCTGGTCGGCATAGAGCTCCCTGGTGTCTGGCAAATATCCTTGCTGGTTATCCCTACGTTCATTTTCTTCTTTATCGGTGGCGCGGCGGAAGAGCTGGGCTACATGGGCTATGTCATCGATCCGATGCAGGAGCGATGGGGCGCGCTCAAGGCCAGCCTGATTGTAGGGTCGCTATGGGCGCTGTGGCACTTCCCGTCGATGATCGAACTGGGCCAGGCTCCGGCGCTGATGGCGTGGGGTTTCCTCGGCACCGTGGGCTTCCGGGTCCTGTACGTCTGGCTCTACAACAACACCGGGCAGAGCATTTTCGGGGTCATCCTCTTCCATAGCATCGCCAATACCGGCAGGAACGCGTTCCCCGGGGGTCGCCCAGGCTATGAGCTCGCCGGCGGGGCCGTCGGGTACGGGGTCGTGGCACTGACGGCGATGGCAGTGGCGATTCTCTGGGGCGGGAAGACGCTGGCGCAGTTCAGGTTTGGAAAGGCCGGCACGGCAAAGACAGCACCATCCATAACTCGGGATGGCGGCAAAGAAAAGTAGCTTCGAGGCCTGCAGTCTCAAACCGCAATGTGACCGTTGTTGTTGACTTCCTTCTTAAGATCGCCGAAGGTAGCCATGCGCTCGGCGTAGGCGTTGTGGCGGTGGATGCTCTCCTCGTTTACCTGCTCGATGGTGACGAATGCCTCGTCGGGCAGGTTTGGGAACCGCTGAACCAGGTTCTTGGCCATAGAGCGCACGCAGTCCTCCACGAACTTGGGGTTCTTGTGTGCCGATTCCACGACGTAGCGCTCGTCCTCGCGCTTGAGCAGCTCGTACATCTGGGAGCTCATGGAGTTCTCGATGATATCGATGATGGACTCAATCGGAATCCTGGCGTCTTCACCTGACTTTATCTTTATGGTACCTATGCCGCGCTGGTTGTGGGTGCACATGGGCATCTCTTCCAGGAACTGCGCGATGATGTCGTCGCTGACCCCGAGCTTCTTGAGCTTCTTGTCAGCTGTCTCCTTCGAGATTTCCTGGGCGCACGGGCAGGCGGTCATGGCGATCACCTCGGCCCCGATGGTTCTCCGGACTTCGCCGGACCGGGTCACGACGGCGTCCGCGTAGATGTCGTAGACCTCCTGACACTCGAGGTTGGTCTTTGGCGACCGCTTCTTCATCATGTACTCTCCCCGCATGCGTACTTCGGCATTGGTTGCGTACTCGTGCGTTTCCAGCAGACGCCGCGACACGTCGACGCATAAATCTTCTATGGCATATACGGGACGGTTCAGCGCGTCCTCTAGCGTGCGGTCGACGGCTTCCAGGTTCCGCGAGAGGTTAGCGCCCTTGCGGGTCGAGGGAAGATCGACGAAGATGTCAAAAGTCGGGATGAGTACGATGGGACGCTTGTCCTGTCGCGTGATCTCCACCATCTTCTTGACATCCGTGACGCCCACCCTGGTCAGGCCGATCATGACGGCCGGGTTACTGGCCTGTACATCCGGTAATAACACGCGCTTCACCTCTGGAGTTGAGAGTATAAGGTTTTGAGGCAAGATAAGTTTTATCATAGCCGCCCGCGGACGAACCGCATAACGGTTCGCACGGGGGCAGGGGCCGAGGGGATCCGCCCGTCGCCCTCCGTGCGGCGCCGGAATTGCGTCATGATCGGCGTAGGCCGATGCCAGCGCTACTGTTCTCTCTATATCTCGTTCATTTATCTACTTTCTCCAATAGCAGGCACCTGGCGATGGCCGAAGACAGACACAATCTCACTCTTTCGAGATCATCAGGCGTCACCTCTCCGGGTGCCATTCCACCGAACGAATCAGCGACCAGCATTGCTGCATATCGCTTGCCGAAAACTAAACCAATCTGGCGTTCCCACCGGCCCGTTGCAGAGCGTACGACATCCATAGGCAGGTATGCGGTAGATTTCTCGCGGGAGGACCCGGAATACAGCCGGACCTGAAGGCCCCGGACAACAGAGGGTACATGAGCATCGGGATCACAGACTTCCGCCGCATAAGTGCCGTCGTAAATGTTCACAGCGACAGCGGTCGCATGATCGACCGTTTCGAGTACCACGGCATCTGCATAGAGATGGCGGCATGTATCGACGATCATTTCCACTTCCGTCGGGCATTTCGTTTCGCCTGTGTCTTCCCGGATGGTCGTCATACCACCCAGATCCCGGCAATTCGTTACTCTATCAGTGCTATGCCAGCACACATCTTCAAGCATATGCATTTACTTAGTTATTTTTCAGTAAACTATAAATAATATTGTACATACTTATTTACAAAAAGATGAAAATATGAGGTAGCCATGAATAGCCTGACGATGGAAAAGTTACTCAAAGTCGATGACGAGATGCCTGCAAAGAAGTCCCTAAAGCTGTCGACTGTCGGTGATTCCCGTACCCGTAATGATAACGTCCTGTCGGCCGAAGAAACGCCGGCTGAGACTACACTATCTGTGATTACTGCGGCTGTGAAACGGCCGGGGCAGGACATAAACATACTAGAAATCGCTGGAAAAGATGAAAATTCGGGCAGTACCAGAGTGGTCAAAAGCTACCAGATCGATCGCTGGTGTAGTGCGCAGGTGCTATGGGACGATAACGCGGGTCAATACAGGTATGAGCTCGTAGAGCCTCAACTTTCGCCTAATGAAGAGAAAAAGTACGAGAGCATCGTCGCTGAGCTGCATAAGAAACCTCGATCGGCGCTGGCCGAGATGAGAAGGATCGGCGGCCGGGAGCGGATACGTCTGTTATTCGAGCGGCTATGCCAGGAACGCGGGATAGCGGGCGATCTCAAGGAAAAGATGTCTTATTGCCTTGATCGGGACTTCTGGGGATATAAGAAGATACATGGTCTGCTTGCCGATCCATACGTCGAGGACATCAGCTGCAACGGCTACCTCATGCCTGTCTACGTCTACCTGCCGGGCTTCGAGTCTGTGCCCACGAACGTGCGGTTTGCCAGCGAAGAAGAGCTGGACGATTTCGTGATGTATATGGTGCAGAAGGGTGACAAGTCGATCAGCGCCGCGAACCCGATCCAGGACGTCGCCCTGCCGGATGGCTCCAGGCTGAACGTCACGCTTTACCGGGAAGTGAGCTCGAACGGGACGACCTTTTCCATCCGGCTCGCCAACCGCGCGAAGGGAGCGGCCGAGTTGCTTCGGCATGGCACCTTCACCCCTGAAGCGCTGGCATTCCTCTGGCTGGCCATGGAGAACAGGTGCAGCATGGCCTTCATCGGCGGCACCGCGTCCGGAAAAACGGCGGCGCTGAACGCCGTTTCCAGCTTCATAGCAGAGAAGAACAAAGTGGTGACCATCGAGGACACCCGGGAAGTTCGCCTCTCCAGCCACAACTGGACGCCGCTGGTCGTGCGGGAAGCCGGCGAGGCGCCCATCACCGAGTTCGACCTGCTGGTTGCCGCGTTCCGGCAGCGTCCCGAGTACGTGATCGTGGGAGAGGTTCGCACTCCGGAAGGCGCCCGTGCAGCCATTCACGGCATCAACTCGGGCCACACGGTGATCATGACCTTCCACGCCGACTCTCCGGCCAGCTTTTTCAACCGGATCACTGAAGAGCCATTCAGGATATCCCCCCACATAGCCGCGGGCATATCCCTGTGTATCAGCCTCTCCATGGTCACAGTCAGCACGGGCGGCGCCGACGTGAAGGTCAGACGATGCCGATCGATAGGAGAGGTGACAGGCGTCGAAGAAGGAAACGTAGTGATCAATCCCGTGTTCGAATGGGACGCAGCAGGAGACGTCCTGACGATGAACCCGGAGAACTCCGTCGTGATACGGAAAATAAGGGATGAACGAGGCTGGACCGACCGCCGAATGATCGAAGAGATCGCCGACCGTACCACAGTGCTCCGCTGGATGGCACGACAGATGATCTGCGACGAGGAGCAGATCCGGAAGGCTGTAGGAGAATTTTACCGAAACCGCAGTGCAACCATGGAAAAGATCCGATCTGAAGACCATGCGGGAGGGCGCCGTGCCTATGGAATATCCTGAAATTGCGGCTGTACGACGCCTGGCGGCAAGTGCCTCGCAGTCAGGGCTGCTAGAGAGCTACGCGGCGAAGCACGAGCAATGCCGGCTGGACGAGGATTTCGCCAGCTACATATATCGTTCTGAGATCCTCGCGGCCGTTATGTTCTCCGTAATTGCAGCCGCGACCGGAGCTCTGATGTTGTCGGGACTCTATGCCGGAGGAGTCATTTCATGGACGGACGTCGCATATCCCGTTGCAGCCGGGCTGGTCGTTGCAGCAGCTACGTTTTACCTCAGGCTCTACGCGATCTCTTCATTGAGGAACTACCGGGGAGCGCTGATCGATGCCAATGCCGTCCATGCGGTCGGGCTGATGCTGGCGATGGCTGGCTACAATGTCCCGCTGAAGCGGATGCTGTTCAACCTCTCCAATCTCGACAGCGTGTACGGCAAGGACATCGCCCTGGAGGCGGCGTACGCGCTATCGCTCATCGAAGAGGACGGCATGGATGTGATCTCGGCCCTGAGGCTGGCGCAGTCTACGTCGCCTTCGGCTGTCTGGCAGGAACTCCTGATCGGCATCGCCGCCGTATACAACAGCGGTGGCAGCCTGCGCGAGTACCTGCAAGGCCGACATGCCGCACTCGCGGACAAAAAAGCGCTTGAAGTGCGTCAGTACAATGAAAAGGTGCAGGGCATGTCGTCCGTTTACCTGTCGGTCATCGGTATCGCTGCCATATTCATCGCGATCATCAATCTTGTCTTTAACATGGCTGGCATGCTGACTGGCAACGTGCTCGTGTGGATCGATGCGCTTGCAGTGGTGCCGGCGGGCAGCTTCATGGTGATCAAAATCCTGCACTCGGCATATCCGGAGGCCAGACCATGACGGGAAGCAACGAATTCGAGGCCGTTCGCACGACGTTGAGAGCGGCGGGAATGCCATTAGTAGCGATGGCAGCCGCTACCGCGGGCGTGGTTGCCTCATGCCTGACACTGCTGGTCCAGCCTGTCGAAGTGGCGATGTACGTCTTCATGGTCGCCACTATGGCCCCTATGGCCATCGCTTTCTGGATAACATCGTCGTTCGACCGGGATGTCGTGACACGGGCGCCGGAGCTGTTCTACGACTTATCGGAACATGTCAGGGCCAGTGGCTCGTTCCGGAAGGCCCTGAAGCGCGCGTCGGCGGGAGGCTACGGTGCCATGTCGGACGAAGTCAGGAGAGTGCTCTCGGAGATCGAGGACGAGGGTTACGACCTTTCGACTGCGCTAAAGGCCATGTCGGCGAGAGTGAACAATGCGTACATCACCAGGTCGGTCTCTATCATCAACGAGGCGCTGACGTCCAGCCCCAATGCGGAAAGCGTCCTGAAGATGGTCGCGACAGAGGGCCGGCTGTCACGCACGCTCGAAGCCGAAAGAAAGGCAGGCACGTCTTCGGCAATTGTCGTCATGTATCTGACAGCCTTTGTTTTCCTCATCGTGGTATCGCTCTGCATCTCTTCGTTCGCGCCCATGTCTCACCAGCTCCAGTCGCTGTCGTCAGGTGAGGCCGTTCTCACGGAAGACCCCGTGGCTTCGGCGATGCCTTATTATGTGCTGTCGCTATCCGTGGCCGTATGCTCTGGCCTGACCGTCGGTGTGATTCGTGACAATACGATCTTCGGAGGCATGAAAGACGTCGTCGTGCTGGCTACCGCCGCTTTCCTCATCTACGAACTGATCGTCTTTCCGGGCTACAGCGTGCTGGAGGCGTTCGGGATATGAGTGACGAGGGCGTCTCGGAACTGCTGGGGTACTCCATCCTCGCCGGCATGGTGATCACTGCAGTCATCTTCGTCGCTTCAGGCGCAGGAGGAGTCATCACCTCGGCTGTAGAAAGCGCCGGCTTCTCCGAAGCGACCCTGGCCATGCGATCGTTCGCGACTGCGGCGGCTAACTCGGCCCATGCCAACAATACGTACTTTACCGCGTCAGAAGTCCGGGTGCCGTCAGAATATGAGCTGATAACGCTTGATGGGGATGACGACATTGCGCGTTTCGCAGTTAGCATCGGCAATCTGGAGGTCTTCTCGACGAGGATGGGCAGCGTCAGCCTGCGATCGCCGTTCCGTTCTGCCACTTTTGAGGGGGGCGCTGTCTTTGGCAACGACAGCGGGACGATCGATGCCATCCGGAAACCGTCGATTTTCACCGCAAGGGTCGGGGAAGGTAAATCGTTGTATGTCTCCCTGATAGAGGTCTCATCTGATACGGCTTCGGCTCCGGGCGGCAGGAACGCCATACTGGATGTCAAGGCAATCGCCGCCCGGAACGTCACTCAGCCATCAGATGGCACGGTTACCCTGTCCATATCGTCATCATGCCCGGAAGGCTGGTCAGCCGTCCTCTGGAAGGAAGGATTCACTGTGGAACAGGAAGGCAACAAAGTCACAGCCAGAATGGGAGGGATCGAAGATGTCTGCATCGACTGTACGATACTGCAAGTCAGAATCGAATGACTCCGGCGTTGCGACTACCGCCGAATACGTCCTGTTGGTCGGAGTGGCAGTACTCATATTCATGGCTCTCGCCATGGCAGTGTCAGCATTTTCGGCCACAGCAAGGGACGACGCGACGGCGATAGCGGCGTACAGCGTGGCCTCGGCCATCAGCGCTGTCGCCTGTGACGCCGCAGGCACCGGCGATGTATCATCGGTACTGACGATCGACTTGCCCGAGCGAATTTGCGGCATGTCGTACCTGGCCTACCCATGGCCGAACGGGCACAATATCACGATCTGCGTGAGTTCCGGCCGGTCCATGCAAGAGTACAGCGCCCCTATGCCGCTGATGATCGGCAACATCAAGGTAGCCGGATTTATCACAGGCCCTCCCGCCAGTCACACGATCGCTTACGATGCCACTACGCGGACGGTGACTTTCGCATGAGAGACGACTCCGGAGGCGTGTTCAGCATCGACTTCATCGCGGGATGCGGCATATTCGTCCTGCTGCTCGTCGTCGCCCTCTATCTGGCCATCAGCTCGATATCGCATGATTTCACCGCCGGCTACGCCTCGGCATTACAACCGCTGGCGGAAGAAGTGAGCGACATGCTGGTCCTGAGCCAGGGCTCGCCGAAGGAATGGCATGTGAGCCCTTTCCGTGCTGATGCGGCATCGTTCATCGGCCTCTCCGACGGGCGGCCATGTTTCATCTCCGAGGATAAGGTCTACGCACTGGGCTTCTTCAATGAGACCGGGCTGGCCCGGCACCTGTTCCTGAACGATACGGAGAACTACTATGGCGTCAGGATCGAAATTTCGGCAGACGACGGATCGATTCAGGTCGCATCTGGATACATCGTAGACGACGGGACCATGGATGTTTACAGGTGCATCAGGCTGGTGGGCATCGTCGATATCAATGGTGTGGAGCGAAACGGAAAGCTTGTCCTGTACTTGTGGAGGAAATATGAAGGAACAGCGGGGACTTATCGCTGACCAGGAAGGGGCGCTCCACATGATCGAGGCATTGATCGCCGTCGTGCTGATGTTTTCGGCGCTCGCCTGTCTGCTGTCGATCTCGGGCCATCTGTCGCAGGGTGGCAACGATGACCTGAAGCAGATGACGACGGACCTGCTGTACATCCTCGAACACGGCAAGAACCAGCCAGGGCATCCTGCACTGGCGCAGTCACTATCGTCTCAACTGGCATGGACCGCACAGTCTCCGACACTCGAATCCAATCTTCGCAGCCGGATGCTCCCGGGCTACCGGGCTTACCTGCAAACACCCTATGGCACTATCGGAGACTGTCCACCAGACTTTGCCACTATGCATGTCCGGCCATTCCTGGCATACAGGCAGGAAACCGGCGAAATGATCGATTGCAGCCTCATCATCTGGAGGCCAGAACATGGATGACAGGGGACAAATGCTCCTGCTATCCGCACTTGCGGTATGCGTTTGCCTGATCTTGCTGTCGACGTACTTGACCTCTGTCAAAGAGACCGAGTCCCTGGAAAGAGCATGGCCGGATCGGGAATCAATTGAAAACGTGATCTGGGCACAGGATGCCGGCCTCAAGGATATTGCAATGCTGACGGGCGGTTATTCATGGGATCGGCGCCAGGACCTTAGTAACGATTTTAAGAAGAGAGCAGATCGGCTGGCAGGAGATATTTCCCGACGCATGAATGGGTGCGGAGTAGCCTTTTCCTTCGAATACAATGAAACCCTCGCCATGGAATATGCTGTGAAGAGTAATGATGGCACACTGGCAGGCGTCGGAGGAATCATAGTAAAGAAAATCGGGAATGAAGCCCGTGCATTCGGCTGCGCCTACGACGTGTCGATGACAGACGGGTCGTCGCAATACTCCTTATCCAGGGTCGCCTGCTGGGACTAAAGCTCGTACTGCGGCAAGTTGCCGAAACCGGATTCCACGAACAGCATCGGCTTGTTGAACAGCCGCTGGTGCAGCGCCAGGTAGTCCTCGAGCACCTGCAGCACCTCGTCCCGTGGGACCAGGTAGGTCATGTTGTCCATCCGTTCCGTGATCCGGTCGATTTCTTCGAAGAAAGCGCTGAGGTCATTGACTAACACGAAGTCGTCGTCCACCATGTTCTCCATCGACTTGCACAGAGCCTTCGTCTTCTCCATCAGCCGGTACTGCAGGTGATTGTACTCTTCCAGGTTCCGGATGAAAGTGTCCAGGTTCTGCACCCGGCCGTCAGCGACGATAGACTTGCCGATTTTCAGGTATTCGCCTGAAATGTCGTCGTTCTTGAGGTCTACGTCCGGGAAGTCGACTTTGATGCGCCTCTCGTTTTTCATGGTTGCTCTCAATACCACAAATTAACAAAACTATATATCTTTTTTCCTGTAATGGATAATTTTTGTAATTAAAGTGGTTGTAAAGCAAGATAATTTTCTGCTTCCGGTCGTTTCAACACGAAAACACAAAAACGTTTTTTGTTTCCACTAAATTCACAAAGGCACTAAGGGCACGGTTAAACCTCTAAAGGCACTAAATCACGAATTCAAAGACACTAAAGTCTCAAAGGTCGCCAAGCTTAAAACACGAATAAAGTCACTAAGGTCACGAAAGTACCAAGGGTAGCGCCCATTCGCATCTACCTGTAAAACTCGCGACTTCCCAATCGCTTACACAACAACGAAGTCACAGAGCCGGAGTTAGTGTTTTTGTGCTCTTCGTGACCTTATTAGTGTTTTAAACTTGGTGACGTTCGTGGGTTTAGTGTCTTTGAATTCGCGTCTTAGTGCCTTTAGTGACTTTAGTGGAAACAAAAAACGTTTTTGTGTTTTCGTGTTGAAACGACCGGAAGCAGAATCTAGGTCAGATCAAAATGCCGGTAGCGTCCTCGAATAGTCCGGCTCCGGGCCCGAGGTCTTTGTGAGTAATGCTGATCTTCCCCGCGTCGCCCGAGAAGTGGAACTTTTTCACGTTCACCATGTACTCGTGATAGTTGAAGAAGCCGCCGCTCCGGAAGCTGAACAGGTGGTTGGCGTACGCCTTGATCGAGACGTCCAGCGAGTAGTCATCGCCGTTACTGCGGAAGCGCCAGTACACGCTCTTCCGGTCGCTGTCCACTGTGATGTTCTGGAACCAGAACAGACGGTCGTGCTTAGCCGAGTAGAACGCGCCCTTGTTCCGCAGCGGGTAGTTATACTCCTTGCTGCCGAAGTATGGCTTGAAGAATACAAGAGTCGACCCATCGCGGAAGACCACCCTACACCAGTACCAGGGCACCATCGGCGTTGATAGGATGACCTTCTGCAGGTAGCAGCGGCCGGCGAACTCCTTGCCGTTCAGGACGCCCTTAAAATTGTAGTATAAGTTATAGACCTGGTAGTTCAGGCCCATCTTGAGCTCGTTGAGGACTTCTTCGGTGATGCCTGTGCCGGGCTTCGTGAGCGCGAACTCGCCCTTGATCGCTTCGCTCACGATCTTGACCTGGTACTCCGGAGCCGTGCCGGTAATGGCGATGCTCAGGCATTCCCCCGAGGTCGTGATCGATTGTTCGCCCGCAACGGTAGCGGTGCTAACTGGGGGTACGAGGAGCTTCTTCTTCTCGTCGAAACACCAGACGAAGGCGCCGGTCGAGAGCACGCCGTCCGTGGCATTCAGGCCGCTGACCTCAAGGTCGTCGATCACGCTGCGGCGGGAGTTACGCCGGCCGAATGTGGCCACGAGCTGCATGGGCTTCTTTCCGTCCGGCGAGGTAAAGATGGCGAACCAGTATTCCTTGCCGAACGGGATCAGCGACTCGTACTTGTAGAAGATCTCGTCCAGGCACGGCGCCGGCTCGTCCGCCCGGTAGGTGGCGGTCTTGAACTTGCTGTTCGCGTACATCTGGGAGAGGCTCGGGATCGAGTACCGGGAGATCCGGTCGTAGAACAGCGCCTCGTAGTAGCTCCCCGAGTCGATCAGGTTTTTCCCCTTTTGCACGATGTGGTCCGGGCTGATCTCCGGCAGTCGTATGTTCTGCCGCAGATTTCGTATAGCCTCGTATTGTGCCGGGAGCATGCGTTTCCCCCTGTCCATGATGTGATCTTTTGCGACTGAGGGGAGATTCAGATTGCCCTTCAATCCTTCTATCAACCGTTTCTTGCCGGCCATAGCGCGCCCTCAAGACAGATGGTAGTGCAGAGGGTATATTAACTTTCCGAGCGGAGGGAGGGAGAAGTCCCGGTCCTTCAGTGCGGGGACGAAACGAGCCTCCCATTACTTTCGGCGTGCTGTAACGGCAAGTTTATCAAGAGGAAGATGTAATAGAGATTAGCAAGATGCAGACACTTACAACTAAGTACCGCGTATACCCGGACAGGGAGACGGAGGCGAAACTATTGGAAACACTGGAGTCATGCCGTTGCTTGTATAACAAGCTTCTCGAAGAAATTCGGAAAGCGAAAGACTCTGGAAAGCCGTTGAATATGTACGGTTGCCAGAACATGATCCCTGCTCTCAAGAAAGAATATCCGGCGCTCAACAACGTGTATAGCAAGGCGTTGCAGATGGTCAACATCACTTTGTGGGCGAACATCCGCGGGCTCGCTGAACTACGGAAACGAGGCCGTAAAACCGGTCATATTCGGTATAAGGGGAAAGGCTGGTACAAGACGATCAACTACAACCAGTCGGGATTCCACTTCGATGGCAATGTGCTGTCACTTTCGAAGATCGGTAAAATCAGGATTGAGTTGCACCGGCCTGTCGAGGGCAGGGTGAAAGGCATAATAATCAAGTACAGTGACGGGAAGTGGTATGCCATCGTGCAGTCAGATTGCCCTGTAAAGCCATTGCCCGACAACAGTGCTGTCGTAGGCATTGACGTGGGATTGTCGAATTTTATCGTGGATAGCAACGGGAACAGTTTCGAAAACCCGCGTTGTCTCGGCAGATCTCTCGATAAGATCAAAAATCTGCAGAGAGTGTTGTCGCGTAAGCAGAAGGGCAGCAATAACCAGGAGAAAGCG
>JAEZKS010000238.1 GCA_023436075.1 Methanobacteriota archaeon | reverse complement strand
AGCTCGGAGACCTCTCGAAACCTCTGAGACCTCAGCAATAGCCATAGCTAACCCTTCTCGCCGTCAGACGAAAAAGAAAGCTTCCAGGTTAGTCCCGGGATAGTATGAACATGCCCAGCACCACGATAATGCCGAGCGCGGCGTATAACGCAATATTGGTCATCGGGATGTCGGTCCCGAACTTTTTCATGTTCACTATGATTCCGGCAACGACGACCAGCAGGCCCAGGGCGACGCCCATGAGCTGCGTCACGTTGACGCGCACGGTATTCATAGGTTTTCACATCCTTTGCGGCCCCGCGGTTGGTTGCGGAGAGCCTTGATCCCTTGTCCGGGATTTTTCTTGCTTGCTGCTGCAATGGTATACTCTTTTAAATACATATATAGTTTTGCGTACGACGTTTTTATACAAAATCGGCATACGTAGTTGGCATAATGTGTACAACTGGCATAGCGACCGTCATACAGCCTTATCCGGATCGCGTCGTACCTGCATTCCTGCGGCGCTCGGCAATCTCACCCGGCCCGCACCACAGGCGGGATCGGGTACGTACCGTTTAGCACTTCCTGCCGTGGCTGGTACATCCGCAGGATCAGGTAGAGGTCCCCGTCGGAGGACGGCAGCCAGTTCGACTCGTTCCCGGCCGGGGCCATGCGCTGGATGTAGAGGTCCAGCGAGCCATCCGGGCCATACTTCAGCCCGGGAGTCCGATCGCCGATGGCGTAGCGACCGATCGGATTCGGCACGAGCATGTAGGTGGTCGCGTTGTAGAGGGTGACGGACCAGAATGCGTTCACTGGAGGCAGATTTCCTCCGTCGAAATGTATGACGTAGCGGTTGGCGCCGTTCAGGGGCCGGCCATCGCTGTCGGCCTGTGCCTTCGGGTAGACCGCCTCCTGCGGGACGTTCGCCGCTAGACCGCCCTGCGCCACGGCGGCCCTGGCCATGTAATTGTAGCCGTAGGTCCCGATGTTCGTCGAATAGTTCCAGCCGTTGATGTCCTTGCTCCCCTTCGGACTCGCGAAGGTGGCCATGACGATCTGCTCGCCGTCCCTGACTGCCCGGGCGAGCCCGGCTGCAGTCGCCGGGTCCATGTCGCTGCCGTACGGAGTCTCGTTCTTCAGCAGGCCGATCTGCGAGAACATCGCCATCAGGGCGGCTTCGCCGGCCGGCGGCGGATTGTTCTTCAGTGCGACCCGGAGCTCTTCGAAGAATTCCAGACGACCCTGTGCATCGGGCGACGGCGTTGATTTGCCAAAGCCAGCCAGTGTCTCGTTACCGGTTACTGTCCCGGGCTTTCCGAACTGGCTCAAGGGTGTCAGCGTGAACCGTTTTTGCAGCACCATGGCGGCGGGCAGGTCCTCTTTGCCGTCGACGAGTATCCTGCCCACCACCCATGTAGTGTTTGTCGGTGACATGATCTCCTGCATCCCCGCGGGCAGTGTGCCGTTCCAGCCGGGTCCGGTAATGGCAAAGTCACCTCCGCCGGTGCCGGTCATCCGTCGGCCGATGCTGCCGAAGTTGTTGGTGTACGCGTCCAGGAGCTCTTCGACATAATAGCGGCCGCCTGTGTCCGGCACATGGAGCACCATCGGCTCCCGGCCCAGCTCGAGCCAGGCGCTGTTGTACAGCGTATCTTCGTTGGGCGATACGAAGATAGCGCTGTCTGGCGTGGCCAGCTCCGTGGAGAAGCCGAACTGGTTCACAGGCGCATGGCCCATGCCAGGCGTGGCGACGAACTGTCGCTCGGTCCGCTCCATAATGACCGCAGCAAGCCCGTAGACATAGGCTTGTACGCCGATGGAGTACGCGTAGTTCTCGCGCGCCTGGTACGTATCGTTACCGGCATCGCTGGCAGCCGGCCCCTGAGTACCGCTGTGAGCGAGCCATAAGATCGACAACAGGGCCAGGCCGATCGCCGATAATCATGACGACAGCTTTACCATTGGCCACTAGAGCCGACGTCACTCGTCTGTCTCTTCTCAACGGCAGTCCATCCAATAGCAATCTGGCATTACAGTATAATAAATGTTTTATGAAAATAGACGCATCCAGAACGGATGTCACTCGCTCGATCAAAGAATGATATAAAGAGAACGTGATCGCTTTGCGGCGCGATCAGACCGTTATGATGACTGCTTCTGACTTCGGCTTGTTGACGGTGATCTCGCAGGTCGTGACGCCGCAGACCGCATGCCACACGTCGAGGGGTGCATTGGGGTCGGGCTTGATCCGCTCGAGCGTGCCCTCTTCCAGCCGGCCGATGTTTGCCGAGTGGACGATGGCCTTGATGGTGTGCTCGGGGTTGTTCTTGTAGTCCTTCTGGTTAAAATGTAATACCTTCCTCATGTTCATCGCTCCGGGATTATCATATGCCTGGGGTGCGAGTCAGCACCAGCCTGCATTCCTCGCAATAGGCCTGACAGACGGTCCGCCTGTGCCGGACACAAGTCCACGACCGTTTGCCCTCGACTATGTAGAGGGAGCCTGCGACGATATACGGGCATGCCTGATGCTTATCCAACTGTGACACCTTCTCGGCCCTGCGGCATGCGGAGACGCTTTGCGCAGGTCGTGCATGCGCGAGGCCGCGTTTTTACAAGTATCTGTCCGATTGGGGCATATACTTTCTTTTGTTGGTGCCTAATATCACGCATCGGGTAGATATAATTTCGCTATCATCACGGACGCTATGGGCACCATGGGCACGAGGTAGTCCTGTCAAGGCTGCCCTTGAACGGCTCCATTGTGTACATTGTGCCCGCTGTGCACACAGTGCTATCGTTTTTGGGACGCTGGGGCGCGGGGCCACTAAAAAAGTCGCGGCACCTCGCGGTATTCGTTGCAGCGCGTACTGGTGAAAATGCCGCGTCGCCCACGCCTTCGCGTCCTTGGATAATCATGCGTTACGAACGCGAGTCCCTGGCGGCGTTCGCTTTAGTAGTGATGTCGTTGAGGATGTCTTTCAGGTCGCCTTCGAGATCGAGGCAATTGATCGACATGTCCCGGTATTCTTTCATGATCGACATGTCGATTTCCTCCACCTTATTGGCCTCTAGCTCCAGATCGTTGAGCAGATCGTCGCTCGCATCGCCTGCCTTTCCAGTGAAGTCGCCCACTTGCACTACCTGTTGCTTGTTCTTTGCGTCCTTGGGCGTCTTGAGAGCATCTTTGTTGCCATCCTTGTCAGGGGACAGGTCCTGCGGGTTGATCGGCAGCTTCTCGTCTCCCGGCAAAACGGGCGCATCCGGCATCACGTATTCTTTGCACAGCTTCTTGACTGCTTCGGAACTCTGACTTTCCGGGAGGGGGGTTCCGATGCCGATCTCAGGCATGGCGCCTGGCATGATTGATGGCATGCTGTCAGACATGTTGCCCTGCATAGCATCCGGAGCGATATCAGGCAGAGTCAGCGACAAGCCGTCCATCGCCAGGTCCGGAGCCGGGCCCGATGCCAGGTTCGTCGGAAGCGTCAGGTCCGCCGGAAGACTATCCGGAGTGCTGGTGCTGCCGATGCCGATCTCCTCAGACTGCCGGAGTACCGCTTCAAGCTGGTTGTCGATAAGTTTTATTTCTTCCTTGATCTTGTCTTTACTTTTTCTGTTGCCCACCAGTCCTGTGAGCCCGTCGCCAATGCCTGATACCAGGCCTTTTTTATCAGATGCGCTGCCGTCCATAGTCGTTGCCATGGCCGGGCTGCCGATCGCCGGAATGCCAGGCAGGCTGCTCTCTGAGAACTGAGGAGCATCTATGCCGGGCAGCCCGTCTGCGGTCACCTCGCCAGGTAAATCCGGCAACTCTGCGCCTACGTCTTCCGATGAGCTGGCGGCATCATCATCCTCCGTTAAGCCGGAAAGTGTCTCGTCTGTGCCCGAAGGCGCCCTCATAGCAAACCGGACATACACGCCGATCACTGTAATGACCAGTGCCGCGACGATCAGTATGACCAGGAGTAGTTGTCCTTCTATTATCATCACAATTCACCTGCCGTTATCGTCGGGAAGTTGAATATCGCCTGAACTACCAGGGGCACGATGATCAGCGCCAGTCCCGACGTGACTGACATGATTGACCCGTAGTAGTAAAGCTTGTACCTGTTTCCGCCCACGGCTACCCATGCGGCGATCGAGTTGATGATCGTGAGAACCAGCACCATCATGAACGAGTACTGGGCCAGCAGGCCGACGTCCACGTTCTGGAACAGGCTGAAGCCCATCGACGCGAGCGAGATGCCGCCGGAATCGGCGGTGTCCATATCGCCCATCGAAGCGTAGAGTTTCGAGATCATGCCGGAAAAGATGATCATGATCTCAATGATGAATATGATCAATGCGGTCATCGCGATGTGGAGAGGGATGAGCAGCGTGGTGAAGCTCGACGCCGTGAGCTGCCGCTTGAGCCGGAGCAGCACGATCTCGAGGCTGGTGCTGTTGACCAGCTTGCCGATCTTCACCGGATCGCCGCCGAGCTCCACAGCATCCAGAAACACGTATGAGAACTTGTGCATCAGATCGCTCCCGGAGAAGCCGACGAATTTTTCCCAGCAGAGCCGGGGCTCGATGCCCATCACGAGCTGCGTGTAAAGCCGCTTGACCAGCGTATCCAGCGATCCGATCGATTTCTGGTCGACCTTCTTGATCCCCTCTTTCACCGTGACGCCCATGCCTCCGCAGATCGCGCCCAGCATCTTGGTGAACTGGGAGAAGTCGCGGTCGCGGCGGTCGATACTCTTGTCGTCGATCATGCCTACGAAGCCGATCGGCGCGATGATCAGGCCCACCACGATCAGGATGAAGCCATTTCCCACGCCCAGGATTAACAGCAATGCTCCCAGTACCACTGCACCCGGGAGCAATATCCTCTGCAGTTCATTGATCTGTTTCTGCTCTATGGACTTGAACTTGAGGTTGTGCGTCTTGTATTCCTTGGGAGCCTCTGCCCGGATGACGTAGACGCAGATGGCGCCGACCATCGCGGTGAGGAACACAGTGGACATGAGCATGGTGAACGGGTCGCCCAGGTTGTAGAGGATGACCGACAGCAGCATTGTCACGGATACGAAGGCCATGGACACGAGCAGCGCGATGTACGCATCTGTCCACCGCTTCAGCGATTCGAGGGCCCGCTCGTACTCGTTCTTGTAGATCGACATCATAGTGATCCACTCGCCGTCCAGGAATTTCGCCTCGGGCTCTCCTGAGGACATGGCGTTCGAAAGTCGCATGAGCAGGTCTTTCAGGCGCTTGTTTGCCACACGTTGGGCCACGACATCGCAGGCGACGCTGTACTCGTAGTTCCAGTTTTTAGCCAGCATGTAGACCTGCTTGAAGTACTTCGAGCAGACGAAGTCCTCACGCTCTGAAACGCGGCGGAAGATCTCGTCTCTGGCGATGTCGCCGGTGGCGATCGTGTTCATATATGTGACCGTATAGAGAATGTCGATGTCGATCCGGCCGCTCTCCACGTAGCTCTGGAGATAAGTCGTGATCGGCAGCATCGCATTCTCTATCGATTTGCCCAGAGAGTCGAACGACCCTGCCGGCTTGATCTTCCTCTCGGCCTTCACCGCCGTCGTGCCCGGCTCAACTGTCTCCGCCATGTTCACACCTCCAGCTTGAGAAGTCCGCGCTTCTCGATCTTTACGACCATGCCGTAGAAGTCATAATAATCATTCATCTTGGACTCACTGATCTTTTTCAGGATCTTCGCCCGCTTCTCGATCTCGTCATATACGATCTTGGTTTTGTGGGTCGGTATGCCCAGCCTGCGGGCCACTTTCTGCTCGAGCAGGTAGCTGGAGCCATCGCCTTTGAAGGTGAACGTATCGGTGACCGGGTCCCATGAGAACGCCTCCACGTAGCTGAAGCCTTTGGTCTGAGGGTTGTAGCCCACGATCTCGTTGATCGACAGTACCCGACGGACGACCTTGCCATCCGGCCGCCTCACCGCGCTCTGGATGAGCACCAGGTTCAGGTTGTCCACGTAGGTTTTCGGGATGTTGATGGGATCGCCGGTGAGACGCTGGATGAGCTTCTCCACCGATGCCGCGTGGAACGTGGATAGCACCGGATGCCCCGTCTGGATAGCCTGGAAAGCGATAGCTCCCTCGACACCTCGGATCTCACCCACGATGATGTAGTTGGGACGCTGACGGAGGGCGGCCTTCAGCAGGTCGAACATGCCGACCTCCGACTGGCTTGCGCCCTTGCCGCCGCCGCGCGTGATCTCACGGGTCCAGTTCTTGTGCGGCACCTGCACTTCGGCCGTATCCTCGATGGAAACGATCTTCGCAGTGGGCGGTATGAACGCCATGATGGCGTTCAGCGTCGTCGTCTTGCCGCTCGCGGTCTCGCCGCTCACGAACATGCTCATGCCTTCCTGGAGCATGATCCAGAGGTAGGCAGCCATGTTGTAGTCCATGGTGTTGGACTCGACCAGCGTCAGTATACTCAACGGCTTGTCGGAAAACTTACGGATGGTGAAGTTGCTGCCGCGCTTGGATACGTCGTCGCCGTAGACGATGTTGATACGGCTCCCGTCGGGGAGCGTGGAATCGACGATCGGGCTGGCGAACGTGATAGGCTTGCCGATCTTTTCGGAGAGCTGCAGCACGAACCGGTTCAGGTCTGTCTGAGAGAACTCGATGGCCGTCTTCAGTCCCTTGAAGACCTTGTGCTCGAGGAAGATCGGGCCGTAGCCGTCGCAGGTGATATCCTCGATGTTCGGGTCTTTGATCACTGGCTCCAGCAGCCCCATGCCTATCTTCTCGCGCATGACATAGTACTCGAGCGCCCGGTATTCGCCCTTCGTCAGAGTAACCGTGCGACCGGTATCTTTCTTAGAGAACAGGGACGCGAACGGCATGTTGCTCTTTTTCTGCACGACAGCCGGCGTTTTCTTCTCATCGATCACACAGATCTTCTGGAGACATTCCCGCAGGATGGCCTTCCGCTCCTCGAGGCTGGTGGGAGTGTAGCCTGATACCATGTCCACGAGGCGCTCCTCGACCACGGGCAGGTATGGCTTGATGTCGACGACGAAGTGCTGCTCGATCGGGATATAGAAATTTCTGACGTCGCTGCTGTCGCCGTAAATGTGGATATATATCTCGTCGCCGGCCGGGTATATGAAGTTCGGGGCCTTGGCATCGTTCAGCTTTCGGTCCAGCTTGGTGACAAGCCGTGGTATGCCGATGGTCTCGATGGGGATCATGTGGAGGTAGTCGAGCAGGAACGGGTTTTTTTCTGCTTCCCTCTTGCCGTCTTGCGGAAGTATACGGTAGATGCCGCAACTGTTGAAGTCCGAGTGGTCATGGTCCTTCGGTGCGCTGCAGATGTCGAAAGGAAGCTTGAACTCGGTGATTTGTGTCTGCGCCTGCTGTTCGCTGCTCATAGATGTACCTGCCTATACTTGTGCCGACGAGAACGGGATGATCTTGAGACCATAGCCGGGGTGAACCTCGAAGCTGACGATGTTGCCCGTCGCCTTGCTCGCGCCCCTGATCTTGGAGACCTCCATGATGTTCACGTATCTGTCACCCATCTGTTCCAGCCTGAGCTTGATGTGGCCGTCTGCCATCGACCGGATGCGTATCAGGGTATCCTCGTCGAAAGCGTACTGGTGAAGAGTGATCAGGATAGTCTTGCCCATGTCGCACATGTTCTTGCACTCGGCGAAGAACTTGATGATGTCGTCCTGGGAGGAGCCAATGGTGAACACCGTGAACGAGTCGATCACTAAGACGTCCTCCGGGCATGCCTTCATGTGGCTGATCAGCCGCTGCATGAAATTATGAGCCAGCTCGGATGTCAGCTCGACGCCTTCGACGTGAATCGGGTATACCTTCAGATAGCCCCACGCGAAGTGCTCAGATATGTCGAGCGAAAGGCTCTCCATCTGGTTCAGGAAGCTCTTGATCGTGTTCTCCGTACTGTATATCGCGAAGGAGTACCCCTGGTTGAGCCCGCCCCAACTGATCTGCTGGGTGAGCACGCTCTTCCCGGTATCGTTGGCACCCTCGATGAGGTTCAGCGAATTGATCGGCAGTCCGTCCGCCAGTTTCTTGTCGATCTCAGGATTGCCTGTCGAGAGTATTCTCTTCTTTTTTTCTGCATCTGTCAGTTCAACCATTGCCATTTCAGTCACCTACACTATGACTACGTTCGTGGATGCGGAGGCGCCGTCAGGCGTCGTGACCTGCACCCACGCAGTGCCCGCACGAGAGCACTCCGCCGCGTGTACGCGGATATTGACGAATTCGCCCGGGTCGAGCATGCCGGGGTTCACGGCGTCCCCGATCCCGATCAGGATCGACGTGAGGTTCTCGTAATCCCAGTACGTGGCCGGATGTGCTTCCTGCGTCCCGTACGGGACGTAGTAGACTGACTGGTTAGGCCAGATCATCTTGACGATCACGTCCATTTGCGTGATGTCCACGATCTTTTCCGAGCCCACGTTATTCAGGTGGAACGAGAACCATCCTTCTCCGCTGTTGCTGCCGGGGTTGTCGATCGCCAGCACTGTGTTCATTCGCCGGCTCTCGATGTCTGCGGCAGCCTTGATGCTGGCTCCCGTGGCATCCGCAGAGTGCGTGATGCTGCCGACGAGCATATAGCCGGCTGCCAGGAGCACGATGATCGAGATCGCCGTGGCTATTACCGAGCCGAAGCCCATGTCAGTCCCCCCTGTTTTCGATCGTCGTCATCTCTTGCACCATATTTTCATCCGTCCATGATCAGAAAGTAGCCCGCGACGCTCCCGCTGCCAGTAGCCGAGACCTCCAGCACGCCGCCAGAGCCGACCGGGCTTGGGCATACGACGCGCGCTATGATTGTCTCTCCTGGCTTCAGGCTATATGGGTCTGTCGGGAAAGCGCCATGTCGATCTGCGACGTACCAGTACTCACCATCGCCTGCCGGGCCATCCTGGAAAGGCAGCCACCTGCAGCCGGTGACCCGACCGTCCTCTATCGTTTTGACGAACAGGTCAAGTTCAGCCAGGTTATCGATGGGAGTCTTCCCGATGTTAGTCAAGTTGAAGTCTATGTACTCCAGACCGGCGTGGCCTACGTCGATCGTGAGTGATGTATGCAGCCGGGCATCCGCCGTGTCGCGGACCGCCGCCAGAGACGCAGTCGCCGCGTCCGCCGAGCCGTTAATGCCCGCAATGATCAGGTACCCGGCTACCATGAGCGTAATCAAGGTAATCCCTGCTGCGATGACGTCACTCAGTCCCATGTCTGTCACTCCTGAAGTACGCTCAAACGGCGTACGTGAAACTATCCTCCGCGCTTATGCCGTTAGGCAGGACGATCATGAACTTCCATGCGCCAGGGCTGTTGCCCGTCGGGTCGTAGTGAACGGTCACGTGAAGCGTCTCCGACTGGTCCCAGCCGGCGTCGCCGTTGCCGTTCAATATCTCCCAGGACCAGTCTGCCCGAGGGATGCGCGCCGTCGTATGGTTGCCAGTGTAGAGGAACACATCGGTGTTAGACAGCTCGCCGGCCGTGATGGTCGTGGCGCCGGTATTCTTGACCCAGGCCTCCAGCGCGATGTCGCCCGCCGGGTGGTACGTGTTGTACCATTCGGTCAGTACGGTCAGGTCCGTCATGATGCGATCGGACGCCCGATCGTTCATCGACAGGATGGAGCCAGATGCGCTGTACAGCGACGGGTACAGGGCATTCACCAGCACCAGCGCCGCTATGATCGTCGCCACCGTCAATATTGCCGTACTGATCGCCTGTTCTGCCATGGATGCCTCACAGTGTGAACGTGTCGCCGGCGCTCACGCCGTTATAGAGCACGATCGTCACCCGCTGTCGTCCGTTCTTGAAGTCGTGATTGTCAGTTTTTATCAGGATGTTCATCGTCTCGCCAGCGTCCCAGGATCCGTCCTCGTTGCCATCCATGATGGAGTACTCCCAGGTCGGAACACCGGAACCGGGGCGATTGCATCTGACGGTGGAGGTACCGTCGCCGAAGTATATGTCGGTCATCGCAATACGTGCCGGATCGATCTTCAGCGTGCCCGCGTTCTTCACGTACACGTTCATCGCAAAGTCAGCCGCGTTCGCGCTCTCGCAGATGATCACGATCTCGCTCTTCATACGGTCGTTGGAAGCGTCGGAGATCGACATCACGGACCCCGATGCCTTGTTCACTGCCGGGAAGACGCCGTTGATCAGGGCGACTACCGCGATGACCGTTGCGATGATCAGTATAGCCGTGGTGATGACATTCTGCGCCATGCTTCCCTCCTCACAAGCTGACGGTGTCCCCGACACTGACCGAGTTGTAGAGCACGAGTCTCACATCGTGGTTTCCCGCCGTGAAGCTCGTTCCCGACGCATCAGTGATATTGATCGCTATAGTCTCTCCGGGGCCCCAGTCCCCGTCGCCGTTCAGGTCGTCGAGCACATACGTCCACTGAAGAGCGCCGGACGTATCGGCCGACGCCTTGACCATATGGCTCCGCTCGCCGAAATAGACGTCCGTGTAAGCGATCCGGCTCCCTGGCACCTTCACGCTTCCGTCGTTCTTGGCCCAGATGTGCAGTGTTCCCGAG
>JAEZKS010000235.1 GCA_023436075.1 Methanobacteriota archaeon | reverse complement strand
ACCGCTGGTATGGTCGCGGTGGCCGTGAGTGTTGACGATGAACAGCGGCAGAGGGGTAAGGCCTCTGATGATCTCCGGCAGGTTGCCGAGGCCCCAGCCGCAGTCGACCAGCAGGGCTTTATCGGCCCCTGTGACGAGGTATTCGCTGACCATGCCGACGGGTTCCTCAATGCGCCAGACTGTCGGCGACAGCCGGCCCCCGTTGAACCACTGTAGTTGGGATTCAGCCATTTCGATTCCTCCGTTAAAAGTCCCGGGGCTTTGCCAGGTATTCGCGCAGCCGTATGTCGAAGAACCGGTTCGACGGGCTGGCTTTTATGATTGCAGCCGTGTCTGCGCCCCTGGCTGAGCCGGCGACCGCGATCACGTCTTCGCAGGGCACGAGTCCTGCATCTGCGCACATAGCGGTGATCTCGATGGCGACCTTAGTGCCCTGGCCTATTATTCTCAACGAGTCAGCCACGACCTGCCCCGGGGAGTAGCTGCCCTTGTCGCGCAACGCATTGCCCAGCCCATGCAGAACCATCGTGCCGGTGTAGACCGTGCCGCCCAGTGCCTCGATCTTTTTCCGGGCTTCCGGATCGAAGGTCTGCTTGCCCGGCTCGCGGAACCCGGTGCTGTGGGTGACGACGACCAGGTGCAGCCCGGCATCTTTCAGCATTTCGGCGGCAACAATCCCAGTCTCGCCGGTGGTAGAGGCGACGATGACATGCCTGATTCCACGCACGATCGCCGCATTGCGGGCGATCTCCAGCGTTTTCTCCGTATTATCCCTGCCGGGTTTCTCGAAGTACAACTGATCACCTTATGCCGGTTTCCGGGCGATGGCATAGATGGTGCTGGTCTCCAGCCCGATGCCTTCGGGCGTCCGGCGTTTTTCCAGCTCTTCCGCGATGTCACATCGCGCTTGCGATAGCAGATCTTCTGGCACGTGCTTGAGGAAGCTGCCGAACGAGCTGGCCTCGTTGAACGCGAACACTTCTTCCGGCGATGAATAATGCCGCACGCTTGAATTTATGTTTATCCCGATTTCAGTGAAGCCTGCCTCTGGCAGCAGCGTTTCGAGCTCCTTTCTCGTGACTGGCTTGCTAGCATCTTCGTCAGCTCTGACCCGCCCGGCGTATGGAGGACGAGTAAAGAGACGATACGTGATGCTTTTCACTCCCGACGGGTTCTCGCGGTCCCACGTCGTGATGCCGATCTTCCCGCCAGGCTTCAGGAGCCGGTAGGCCGCGCGCAGCGCCGCGGGCTTGTCTTCGACCCAGTGAAAAACAGAGCTATAGCACACGTGATCGAATGACTCCTCTGGCAGGCTGCCCGGGCTCTCGCCGCTGCCGATGGCGAACTGCACGTTCCCGTCGACCATGTTATCCAGCTTTTTCCTCGCCACGTCTATCCGGTGCGGCGACGGATCGACGCCGACCACGCGGCCCTTCGGCCCCACGACTGAAGACATGTACATTGCAAGGCGTCCGGTGCCACAGCCGATGTCAAGCACGGCATCGCCCGATTTTATCCCCATCTTTTCTACCAG
Organism: Methanobacteriota archaeon; assembly: GCA_023436075.1. GTDB lineage: Archaea > Halobacteriota > Methanocellia > Methanocellales > Methanocellaceae > Methanocella_A. The sequence continues at coordinate 2,857 of JAEZKS010000235.1, read as the reverse complement.
GAGCTTTCCTTTCTTGAACTGGCTGTCGCTGACGCGATCATAACGCTCTGCCAGTTCCGGGGCGTCCCATCTAGTGTTGCTCATTTGAATACCATCATGCAGTTAACGAGAAATTTAAATATACTTTCCAGCAGCAGCCCGTTAAACTTTTCGCGTTTTCTTTTCGACGCAACAGCTATAAGACGCCCGGCATCATGTAGAGGTTGATGGCTGCCACCTGTCGCATTGACGTCGAGAGATACAAGGCCGTGCTGTTCGACCTGGACGGCGTGATTGCAGATACGATGAGCCTGCACTACGAGGCTTACCGGCAGGCGTTCGGCAAGTACGGCATTCATGTAACGCCGCTGGAAATCTACCTGACGGAAGGCATGCCGTCGATGGAGACCGGCAAGACCATCGTACGTGAGAAAGAGGCGCCCCTGACAGCCGATCAGGTGAAGAAGCTGATCGAGGAAAAACGGGACATCTACCGATCGCTGGCCGCACGCGAAGCGAAGGCCTACGCAGGCGTCCCTGAAACATTAAGGATTCTCAGGGAAAACAGTATCAAGCTGGCCCTGATCACGGGCAGCAACCTGAAGACGGCTATGGAAGTCCTAAAGAAGGTCGGTCTCGATAGTGCATTCGATGCCATCGTAACCGGCGACGATACACCCCGTGGGAAGCCGTTCCCTGACCCATATCTCAAGGGCATGGATAAGCTGGGCATGCCGCCTGAGAACTGTGTCGTCGTGGAGAATGCGCCGCTTGGCATTGCGTCGGCAAAAGCGGCCGGCGCTGGCTACGTGATCGGCGTGACGACTACTCTGTCTGCAGGATACCTGAAAGGCGCCGACGACATAATGCCGTCCTTCGCCGACATCGAGGAATGCCTGGCAAGCCGCCTGGGAAATTCCTCGAGTTAAACGTCCGGAATATTAAGCCGGCTAACTTTTGACTTCTCCGCTGAGAGGATATAAGCTCCTCAGCCAGAAAAAATATAACAAAGTACCTGCTTTATGATATACTTGTGGACTTAGAGAAGGACTACTATGCCATCCTTGGGCTGGAAAACACAGCCACCCTGGAGGAGATCAAGAAGACGTACCGGGTGCTGGCCAAACAGTACCACCCTGACGTCAACCAGGCACCTAACGCCCCGGATATTTTCAACGCCATCTCCGAGGCATACGAGGTCCTTTCCGATGAGCGCCAACGCGCTGAATATGACGGGCACTCAGTGCATGGTGCCGGTGCAATGAAGCGAAGCCGGGAGTCAGCAAAAGCGACGACTGATGGCAGTGTCAGCGCATCCACTGGCCGAACGGCGAAACCGGCTTCAGCGGCCGAAGTGAGGATGGAACGCACGCTGCTGTTGTCACTGATCGTGCCAGGCGTGTTCCATATCGCCGCTGGCGATCTGAAAACCGGCGGCCTGCTGCTGGCAGGTTATATCATATTCTGGGCACTGGCCATTTTATACGGCGTCCAGATAGGAGTGCTGGCAGTCATCGTCTGGGCGATCGCCATCCTGGACTCTTATAATTCCTTCAGGAAGAAAGTACAGGAAGGCGCCGAGCACGGCAACTGATTATCGTATTGCTTATCTCGCCCACTGCAGCAGCGCTTTTCCCGATAAAATCGATCGTGAAAAGATTTAAGCCCCATAGGAGCGCTCTGGCTGTCCATGGATTCCGGCGCGATCACCTACCTGTTGCAGGGATTGTTGCTGGGGCTGGCATACCTGGCGCCGATCGGCATGCAGAACATGTACGTGATCAATACGGCGCTGAGCATGGGACGGCTCCGCACCTACCAGGTGGCCGGCATCACCGCGGTTTTCGACATATCACTGGCGCTTAGCTGTTTCTTCGGCGTGGGATTGCTGCTCGACATCGTGCCCGGCCTCAAGGGCATCATGTTGCTGATCGGATGTCTGATCGTGACATATTTTGGAATAAAAATGATAATGTCTCGTCCGGAAGCGAGTAACGCCGTCGTGAACGAGCCATTGCTGAAAGTGGCCATCGCGTGCTTCGCGGTCACATGGCTGAACCCGCAGGCAGTGCTCGACGGCACGATGCTGCTGGGAGGCATGCGAGCGGCTATGCCCGGGGAAGCCTCGACCATGTTCATCCTGGGCGTCATGATCGCATCCTGCACGTGGTTCACAGGGCTGGCTACAGTTACGTACGTTTTCAAGAAAGCGCTAGACGGCAAGGTGCTCCGGTTTATCAACGTCCTGTGCGGCAGCGTGCTCATTCTCTATGGCCTCAACCTCGGCTACGGATTCCTGCGGCTATTCATCTGAATTGCCGCGATGAGTCATTTTGATGGTATGACCATTTTAAGGTATGATACCAATTTTAAAATCAATATATTTAAATATGTTGATTAGTTAATATGTAAGCGGTGATACCACGATGAGCACCGTAGAAAACCGCCAGGCTGTGAAGGTACCGTTGAAGAGAGAGTTCGATAACCCGGTGCTCGAGAACATATACGCCCGCCGCTCGGTGCGAGAGTTCATCGACGGACGTGTCCCGGATGAGATCATTGGCGAGATCCTTCGGGCGGGCACCTATGCGCCCAGCGGAGTAAACAAGCAGCCCTGGCGCTTCGCCGTAATCCATGGCAGAGAAAGGATCGCAGAATACGGCAGCCGCGCAAAAGGCCTGTGGGTCGAGCGGTGCAAGGACGCAACGCACCCGGACGCGATCAGGCTGACCCGCATGATGCGGTCTGACCTGGAAATATTCCATCACGCGCCATTGTTGGTCCTTGTGTTTGCCATCCCGGAAGGAATGAGCGGAGAAAAAGACTGCTCCCTGGCGGCCGCAAACATGATGCTGGCGGCACAATCGCTGGGCATCGG
>JAEZKS010000151.1 GCA_023436075.1 Methanobacteriota archaeon | reverse complement strand
CCCGCTTCCGTGCCGTGATGTTCTCGTAAGTAATCGCGATCCTGCCCAGCGCATCACCACTGGTCACCGGGATGAGCTTGAGCTTGAAATGATACTCTTCTCCATCCCGCGATACATTGATCTCCCGGGCGTACTCAGTCCCTCTCAATGCATCCTTCAGGTTCAGCAATACGTCCCGGTGGTTCAGGAGGCTGATACTAATCTTGTCCAGCGGACAGCCCACAACCCGGTCGCGCCTCATTCCTGCAAATCGCAGGAACTGCTCGTTTGCATCGATGACCATCAGGTCCCCGTCCACAAAGACAATCAGATCTGACGACAGGCTCAATGCAGTCTTAAGAGGTACCTTGCCGGATATTCGGAATATCTTCGAGCGACCGAACGTTCTCATCTCGACCTCCCCGGCAATCAGCAGCATGTCAAGGTACTTAGCCACTGAGTTCCTGCTGGCGCCGAGACGAGCAGCGACATCCGTGATCGTCATGCCCCGCGGGGCAGACTGTAGCGCAGCTTTCACTTGCTCAAGCGCTCTGCGATTTATGTCCATCCCTATGGATGATCGATCAGAGTCCTGCGGATAAAATACTTTTCGCAATGCTGTGCACCGACCAAAGTATATATCATCAACATGTTGCGGTGCAAGGCGTTACTCTACTATATTATAGATTGTCCGGGATTTGGGGCACAACATTGATGGTAAGATATATAGCGCTAAAACCAATCTCCCCATTTTGGAGTAATTTTACTAAATAAGGGCAGAAATTACTTTCAAAATTGAAAAAAGGATTGAAATTGATTTAAAAAAATTAAAAAAAGGAAAATTGCTTTCAAAAGTGAAATCAGGAAAAGTAAAGAGATAATTTCAACCGGTGGGTAAGATGGAACTAAAATTTGACATAAAAAGCATTTCGGTACAACTGGCAGCGCTGATATTGATAGTCGGCATCGTGCCAGTGCTCGTGGTCTCCGGCATAGATGACGTAGGGCTGACGAACATCATCGTTGGCCTGGCAATATCGATCGTTTTCACTGTCATTGGGTACCTGTTCGTCCTGAGGATCGCAACGCCCGTCAACAGGCTATCAGATATCGCCGACCGGATAGCTAAGGGCGACCTTGAGACACGCATCGACTCTGGCGCGAAGAGCGGAGAAATCGGCCACCTGGCGGACTCCATTGCACGGATGGTCTCCAGCATCAAGAACCGCATCACGTACGATGACTCGATCCTGAAAGGCATCATGGAGCCGATGTTCGTCATGGACACGAACGGGATCGTCACTTACGCCAACGAGACCGGCGCCACGTTTATGGGCACTAGCGTGCCGGACCTCGTCGGCAAGCGATTCACTGATTACTTCACGAACCTCGACTCGTCGTCGAACACAGGCGGCGAGTCCTATATGGCCCGCTGCCTGCGGACCGGGGAGGTATTCACCGGCTTCGAGCTGCACATGCGGCTCCGCAGCGGCAAAGAAGTCTATGTCATGGGCAGCAACTCGCCGATCAGGGACACGGCCGGCCGGGTGACAGGAGTAGTCGAGCTGTTACAGGACCTGACAAAAGTGAAAGAAGCGGAAAAGGCCGCCGAGAACGCCGAAAAGGTAGCAAAGGAAAAGGCGCTGTTCAGCGACAGCATCCTCAAGGCGATCACGGACGCCCACATCGTCATCGACGCGAAGGGCGACGTCACATACATCAACGATGTGGCGCAGAAGCTGCTCGCCATCAGCGAGCGCGAGGCGACCGGCCGTTCCATCGAGGACGTCTGCGGCGTGACCAAGAGCCTCACCCGGTCGGCGCTCATCGAGCATAAGAACATCTACAACATCGAAGGCACGATCAACTCACACAACGGCCGGCAGGTGCCGATCGTACTGAACGCTACGCTGCTGAAGGACATCAACGGCAACGTCACCGGCGTCAACGCGATGTTCAAGGATGTCACCAAGGAGAAGGAAGCGAAGAGCCAGCTGTCGAGCATCACGATTTCGGCCAACAAGATCGCCGAGCGCGTCACCATGGCGAGCGGCAACGTTTCTTCGAGCATCGTACAGGTGATGTCGGCCTCGAAGCAGATCAGCGAGAGCATCCAGCAGATCGCCTCCGGCAGCCAGTCCCAGGCAAAGAACATCGAGAGCATCAACAAGCTCATGCACGAGATGAACTGCAGCATCAACGACGTGACCGCAGGAGCCCGGAAGACGAGCCAGGACGCCGTAAAGGCGAACATCGAGGCGAAGAAAGGCTCGGAGAATGCTAAGGTTGCTATGAGGAAGATGGACGAGTTGCATGTGGCGGTGAATGATAGTGCGAAGATTGTGCAGGATCTGGGTGAGAAGAGTAAGAAGATTGGTCAGATCGTTGATGTGATCACGTCGATTGCCAGTCAGACGAACTTGCTGGCTCTTAACGCAGCGATCGAGGCGGCTCGTGCCGGCGACGCGGGCAGGGGATTCGCCGTAGTCGCAGAATCGATACGAAAACTCGCCGAAGAATCAGCAAAAGCCGCAGAAGAAATCAACTCCCTCATCGGCGAAGTACGCGAACAAACAGCCCGCGCAGTCGAAGCCATGAACAAAGGCACCAACGAGGTAGATGAAAGTAACCGGATTGTAGCTGAGTCGTTAAAGAGCCTGGAAGATATCAGCCGGCTGATCGATATGACGGCTGCGAAGGCGCAGGAGATCGCGGCAATGACCGAGAAGCAAGCCACAGACACGCAGCGCGTGGTGAAAGACGTGGAGGAGATGGCTGCCGTCATCGAAGAAAGCGCGGCCGGCACTGAAGAGGTGAGCGCCAGCTCGGAAGAGACGACTTCTACTGCAGAGCACGTGGCTAGCATGGCCGGAGACCTGGCGAAAATCGCCGACGAGCTCAAGGCAGAGGTGAGCAAGCTCAAGGCGGAGTAACCCTCCGCCTTATTTTCGAGGTATTGACATGGCCGATAACAAGGATATTGTCAGTGACATGCAGCTTGTGGTGTTTCGCCTGGGTAATGAGGAGTTTGGCGCTGATATCTCTCAGGTTCGGGAGATTATCAAGGTTGGCGAAATCACCAGTATTCCTCAGGCACCGCAGTACATTCACGGGGTGATCAACCTCCGTGGACAGGTGACCACAGTGGTCAACCTCCGCCGACGACTGGGCATGCCCGACCGGGACACGGACAACAACTCCCGGATCGTTGTAGTCGAATCCGACCGCGGAACCATGGGCATGATGGTTGACAGCGTCACCGAAGTAAAATACATCAGTGGCGAACAGGTGGAACCATTCGGCAGCATGCTTTCAGGCGGCGAGGCACAGGGATGCATCCTCGGCGTGTGCAAGCTCAAGGATCACCTGCTCATCCTGGTGGACCTCAAGAAAGCACTTGACGGTGTCATCACGGTAAAACCCGCCGAAAACGCCTGCGAAAATGCCATTATAGTATAAGCAATGTAGCCAGGGCATCTTTCCACTCCGGGACGGAAAGGGGCGTTGCAGAGCCCCCTCCGCCCGGATATGCTCGGCCCGCGGACACATGTTTGTCGCTTTCCCCCAGACAATCGCCTGAAAAACGAGAATCGCATCCAGATTCACTTGGCGGCAAACAGCCCAAAGCGGGCTCAATTTTTTCTCGAAAAACTTTTAACGATGGCATTTCCCCGCGGGTAGGCCCAGACATGTTAATAGAAGACACCTTCGCAGCGATCGCTCATGCGCGCGCGAGGCCGCAACCGCCCTCATCGCTTCGCGTGATCGAATAGCCGATATTTATTTTACAAATGATCAACATAAAATTGCCCGGTGTTTCAAGATCATGGTTAATGACGATCTTTTTCATTCGTCTCAGGCCCGCGGTCTTCGCGGCGCGATTGTCGTGGTGAAGGTGGGAGGCCACGCGATGGTGGACCCGGCAGCAAGAAGCGGCATCATCGGAGATATCGTGAAGCTGCGATCGCTGGGCGCCAGGCCGGTCATCGTACACGGCGGCGGCCCGGAGATCGATGCCATGATGAAACGCACCGGCATGACGCCCCGCTTCATCTCAGGCTTGCGTGTCACGGACGACCAGACGCTGGAGATCGTCCGCATGGTGCTCGTGGGCAACGTGAACCCCGACATCGTCTCTCTGATCTCGCGCCATGGCGGCAGGGGCATCGGTCTGCTGGGCAATGACGGCAACCTTATCGTAGCCCGGAAGAAGCCCCTTGAAAAGGTCCTGATCGATGGCAGGGAGGAAATGGTCGACTACGGCTGGGTGGGCGACGTCGAGAGCGTCGACCCCGCCGTTCTGCTGGACCTGCTCGACACAGGGTTTATACCAGTCATATCACCCATTGGCTACGACCTGGACGGCCATTGCCTCAACCTGAACGCGGACACGGCTGCCGGCGACGTTGCGGCCGCGCTGAAGGCAAAGTGCCTGGTCTCGCTGACCGATGTCGATGGGGTCATGATGGACCCGAAGGACAAGAGCACGCGCATCCCCCGCCTGAATGAAGCCAGGTGCCACGAGTTGATCAGGGGCGGCATCATTTCCCGGGGCATGATCCCGAAAATATTGTCGAGCATCGTGGTGCTGAAGGCCGGAACCGAGAGCGTGCATATCATTAACGGCAACGTGCCTGGCGCGCTGTTGCAGGAACTGCTGACAGAGGAAGGCATCGGCACATCGCTGACGTTGGAGTGATAGACATCATGGGTTTGTCGACGGTCGATCGGTTTGTGCCTGCAAAGGATGCGTGAGGTGGCGGCATGACGACCGATCGACAGTGGCATTCCCTCGAGATTGACGAAATATACCGACTGCTGCGTTCGGGTGAAAACGGGCTCTCTGTCGCCGAGGCTGCCCGCCGGCTCGCCGAAACCGGCCCTAACGAGCTGAAGCGCAAGCCGCCCAGGTCGATAATTTCGATCTTCCTCTCGCAGTTCAAAAATTTCCTGATATACATCCTCATTGCCGCCACGATCATCTCCTTGCTGATCGGGGAGATCGTGGACGCAGCCATCATCGCTGCCATTGTCCTGCTGAATTCGGTCCTCGGAGCCTACCAGGAGCTTCAGGCAGAGCAGTCGCTGGAGTCACTGAGGCAGTATCAGGTAGAAGAGGCTAACGTCATTAGGGACGGGCACAAGATCAGAACTCGCGCAACCGAGCTTGTCCCCGGCGACGTCATCGAGATCGAGGCGGGCGATCGCGTGCCCGCCGATGCCAGGGTCGTCCATGCAGTCCATTTTTTGGTAGATGAATCTGTGCTGACAGGCGAATCGGAGCCGGCGCCCAAGCATACAGGCCTGCTTCCAGAGGGCATCGCCGTGGGCGATATGGATAACATGGTCTTCTCCGGGATGACCGCGCTCGACGGCCGGTGCCGTGCCGTCGTCGTCCGGACGGGGATGAGCACCGAGATCGGCCGGATCGCCGGGCTCATCGAGAATGACGTCGAGCGCGAGACTCCGGTGCAGGAGAGCATCAAT
>JAEZKS010000131.1 GCA_023436075.1 Methanobacteriota archaeon | reverse complement strand
CAGTGAAGTACTGCCCTATGCCGACGATGACCTCTCCGGGCACGGCGTTTCCTTGCGGGCCGAGGATGGTCGCGTACGGATCGGCGGGGTCCAGCACGGCCGTGTAATAGGGCGTATCGATGTAGTCCGCCTCGATCGTGATCCCCTGGTTCTGTAGCTCGCGGTAAGCGTCCTGGTTCGCGGAGGCCCAGAAGGCCCGGGCCGCCTGGGTGTCCTGCATGTGCAGCGCCTTGACCACGAGCGAGACCTGTCGCTGCTGTTCCTGGTATTGCTCCTGGTAGTGTTCCAGCTCGTCGTTGACCGATGAGAGTGACATGAAGCTCAGGGCCAGCGCTCCAAGCAGCACGGCGATGATGATGACAGCGGAGGCGGCCAGGAGGGTGCCAGATCGTTCCATGATACCGGTTTATCGTTCCGGTGAGATAATTAGGTATGCGATGCCCGGTTCTGTCCCGCGGGAAAAGGCGGCAGGCTTATAAATGATGAAAAGCATTATCTGAGTTGCTATCGCTGCCAGGAGCAATGGGGCTTCCTGTACGGGGATTTCGGTGGGAAAATGGACATCTCTGTTGTAATTCCGGCATTTAACGAGGAGAAGTATATCGAGAAATGCCTGAAGTCCCTGCGCGACCAGAAGTTCGACGGCAATTACGAGATCATCGTCGCCGACAACAGTAGCGACGACGGCACGGTCAAGGTCGTGGAGAAGTACGCCGACAAGGTCGTGGTCCATGAGCGCGGCTCGATCTCGTTCGGCCGGCAGAAGGGCGCCGAGGCGGCGCAATACCCTGCCATCGCCTTCACCGATGCGGATACATATGTCGCCCCGGACTGGCTGGCCCAGATATCGTCCAGCCTTGAGCAAGAAAATGTCGTCGGCGTTCACGGGCAACTCATGCCGCTTGACGGAAACGCCATCGAGAACAGCTTCTGTAAGTACGTGTTGCCACCATACTCCACGTTCATGGTGGGCATCAACCAGCCATGCGTGCCGGGCTCGAATTTCGCTGTAATGCGGAAAGCATTCCACAAGGTCGGCGGGTTCAACACGAAGATGGTTACAGCCGAGGACGTGGAACTCTGCAAGCGCATCAAGAGAGAAGGTCGCTTTCTGTTTAACCGAAACGCGGTAGTGTACGTATCGACAAGAAGGATACGCAAGTGGGGATACTTCCGGCTATTGACTTTCCATATCTCCAACACGATTAAAATACTGGTGCTGAACAAGGACCACATGCAGTACGAGCCAGTCCGGTAACTCGATTCTGGCTGACCCGCTTCATGTTCTCTGCGTAATTGATCATCCTTTAGTAATCTTCATGTCGTCTACGTAGGCTCTCACGATTTTAGGTAATTTACCGTAAGTGGCCATTTTATCGCCTATAATTCCGAGCGCTCCAGTCACGGCAGGCACCTCTTTCAAAAAGTCGAACGCAGAGGCCAGCGCTTTCTCATCGGTGATCTGGTTACCCAGCGCCGTGGCGGCAGCGTCGGCCAGCGCGACGTCATCAGAGACTATTAGCGCCGCGTCCGCATTCCCGAAGCTGATGGAGGGGCCTACAGTACCCGACGATGTGCAGATGCCCAGGATGCGGTCGCGAGAGGGTACCTCCAGTGCCAGGCCTTTGATCGGGGATTCGCCAGCGTATATGCCGACTGTGACAGTCTCGTCGTTGATCAGCGCGATGTCACCACCATTATCGACTATCGCATACTTAGCACCGGCGCGGATCATCGCATCGACCGCCGCTTCTGCGATCGTCCCTGCAACGGCGGCCATCGGGCCGACGCCGACTGTCGCGGTTGCGTCGCACATGCGTCTGATTATGTCCGAGACATCCGGCGGGCAGGCATACGGCTCCAGAGTGGCCTGGAAATACGGATCTTTTGAAATGAAAAGCTCCAGGTCAGCCCGTGCACGGTAGATCGCGTCGAGACATACAGTGTGGTATGCCTCTTCAGCGATCACTGTGACGATGGTCTCTTTGACCTGGTATTTTGCGGTCTTGCGCGCACTCATGGGCGGGAGAGCCTGAGGACGCTCACGGGGCAGGCGGTGATGCAGGCGCCGCACTGGACGCAGGCCGCCGCGTCAAGCCGGACGCTCCAGTCGTGCTGGTACGCGTGAGCATCGACCGGGCATACGGAGATACAGGCGCCGCAGTGCACGCAGTTCTCCTCGTCCTTGGAGATAGCCTCACCGAGCCGGGTTACGTCGACCTGATGCCGTTGCAGATAGTCCACGACCGAGCGGCAGCCCTCGTCGGGCACGTTGATCACGATCTCGCCGGAGGTGGCGTCTACCCGGGCCCGCTCGATGTCGATCCTGACTCCGGTCTCCAGGATCGCATCCGCAAGTATCGGGGCTCTGATGACCTGCGGGCTGAAGCGGCAGTAGAGCTTCATTGTGGCACCCCCCGTGCCAGCAGCTTGCTCAGGCCTTCACCAGTGACGATGCCGATGACCTTCTTCTCCTTGTCGATGACGGGCAGCGCCGATATGTTGTGCTGCTCTAGCAGCCTGGCGGCAACATCTACCGGGTCGTCGGGCGCGACAGTGATCACGTTCCGTGTCATGACCGGGTCGAGCCGATCTCGCTTTGACAGAGCCACGGCCCGAGAGACATCCCAGGCGGTGATGATACCCACGAGGTGGCCGCCGTCATCCACCACAGGCAGGTGGTTGAACTTGTCCTTGATGATCTGTTTCGCGGCATCGTCCACGCTGAAGCCTGCGGTGATTGTGGCCACGTTCCTGACCATGACGTCCTTCACCAGCGGCAGCTCCCGGGTCTGCTTCATGGGCCGGGCGACCGTCGTCCGCGACAGGCGTTCGGCAGGTGCAGAGAGGAAAAACTTGCCGTTCTTGATCCACGACTTCAGCTCGAAGGCCACTTTGCGGGAGTTGTAGAAGCTCGATAGCGCCGAGGTCTTGACCTCTTTGCCCTTGAGATCAATTGCCCCCGATTTAAGCTCGGCGTAGTTTACATCCCGGAGAGCCGGTTTGGACCGGCGCGGCACTGAGTAGTCATAGACGGTCGTGGTGATGTCGGCGTCGCTGACCGCGGTGAACCGCGCGATCTCGTCATTCAGGACCGGGATAGGGATGCCCAGGCCTACGTACATGGTAGTGCCGTACTTGTAGAAGGTCGCGGCCCGCAGGAACTCGCGCTTCATCTTCTTGAGGTCGCCCGTGACAGCCAGCGTGCCAAAGCCGCTGCCGGGGTTGTGCTGGGTGCCCTCGGAAATGACGTAACCCTGCGCGCCGCCGAGGAAGATCCGTGTTCCCACGCCGATGGTGCGGTACTCAGGATCGTTGGACAGCGGGGAGAGCACGCCTGCGCCCGAATAGGTGACGTTGCCACAGTTAGGCAGCAGCGTGCCCATGTACGTGTGAATGGTCTTACCCGAGCCGTTGGTGGCTGCGTTGTATCGCTGGTAGGCGTTCCTCGGGTTGACCATGATCGCCTGGTTGAGGTCGTCCAGCTTGATCTGCGTCTCTATCTGCCGGCGGGGATAGCAGTCGGTGCCGTAAGCCGTGGACTTCAGCGTCACCTCTTTCCCGGCGAGCAGGTCCTCGATCACATGGGAGCCGCCATAGCCCATGCCTGCCGTATCTGACAGTTGCGTCGCGCCAATGTATGCGTCGACGGCGGCCACGCCCGTGTAAGCTTCCACGTCGTTGAGCCAGATCTTCTGCATCTTGATGGGCGGATCGGAGTGCCCGAAGTTGAGGAAGACGCCGGTAGAGCACATGGCGCCGAATGTCCCCGTCGTCACGACGTCGACCTGCCGGGCCGCTTCCGCCACGCCCAGCTCCTGTACAAGGGACGTCATCTCCTCGGCCGTAACCACGTTGACGGAGCCGTCTCGTATCTTCTCGTTGATCTCTTCGATTGTTCTCTCTACCATGTTATTACCTCAACAGTGCTGGCGCCGGTTACGGCAATACTTGCCCGTAGCCCGACATTTATTGTAATAATCGCTGGTAATATTTATAATTGGTGGTAATAACGATCTGCCTCTGGCATGCCGGCGTGCTGGGGCTTCAAGCGTTACAACTACCGCCTGTATGTCAGGACACGAAGGTCTTGCAAACGAATAAATTTAAAAATACGGAAGCCCGGACAAATGATCCTTCTGCCCGCGACAGCCTGGAAAACCTCACTTCAGCTGACTCTTTGCAAACGCGCGTGCCGCCTCGATGTCTTTCTCGTCGGGATGGCCCTTTTTGAGCCCGCCTATGATCTTGAACGGCCCGAAGGTATCGAAGCCCGCGCAGGTAAATTCGCCCTGGATCGCGAACCCTTTTTGCCGGAGCATCTCCAGCAGCGCCTGGTGCTGGTTCTTCCCGGAGCCGCAGGTGGAGAAGACGAAAACCGGCCGGTCCTGCCGGGGCAGTCTGCCTGCGAAGTCCAGGATCGTCTTGTGGTGCTTGCCCATGTATATGCCGGAGCCGAAGCCGATCAGGTCGTATTCCTGCAGCGAGGCCGGGTCGACCTCTTCGGGCTGAGCCAGCTTCGCGCCCAGCACGTCAGCCATAGCCTTTGCTACTTTTTCCGTATTTCCGTGATGCACGGACTTGCAGATGATCAGTGTATTCATGGTTCACTCTTCGTTCGCTGACAAGGAGGCGGCGACGGGTTAAATACGTTCTCCGCCGTGCCTGGGCATGAATAGGATTATATTCAGGGCTGCCGTTACTATCGGACTGAGGTGCTGTCATGGACATTGCGCTGTTCCTCAGTGCGGTCACTACCATCTTCGTCATGGCCGATCCGTTCGGCAACATACCGCTGTTCCTGGGGCTTACGGGAGGCCTGAGCAGCTCGGAGCGACGGTACGTGATCACCAAGGCGTCCGTCGTCGCGACGATCATCCTGATCATGTTTGCGATCATTGGCCAGCCTGTCATGGGACTGCTCGGAATTTCCATTGAAGCGCTGAGCATCGCGGGCGGCATCCTGCTGCTCCTGATCGCTCTGGACATGCTCATGAGCACCGGCATGCATGCCAAGAAACCGGACGGAGTGATAAAGGTTGAAACAGCCGGGGAAGACCTGGAGTCCGTGGCGATCACGCCCATGGCCACGCCGCTGATCGTCGGCCCCGGCGTGATGGCTGCCACTATCGTGTTCATGAACCAGGCGAATGGGCTGCTGGACCAGATATCCTTCCTCATAGCCATCCTCATAGCCATGCTGGGGTCGTGGATCGTCGTGGTGAACAGCGACCTGCTCTACGGAGTGCTCAAGCGGGACGGCACCCGGGTGCTGACCAAGGTGATGGGCATCGTCCTGGCGGCCATCGCCACCGGGATGATGATCAACGGGCTGCAGCACGCGTTCCCAGGGCTCACCTACTGAGTGTACCCTCCGAGTGACAGGCAATTATTCACTTTTATTCTATGTAAACGATATAAATATGGCAGCGAATGATCTCACGGCGGTCATATGAGGTCGTGGGTTATTGCCATAGCCATCGTAATCATCCTGCTGGCGTCATCCGCGATTGCCCTGGGGTCAGGCCCGTGGGTGGCGGATTTTCCATCGGCAGATCGATCGCCTTACCAGGATGCCGGTGCCTTGCAGCGGACCCTGCCAGAGCCGGCGGTCACGTCCGGCGGACTGGTCAGCGTGGACTTTCTGGGTCAGATCCGCAAACAACTCGACGTGGGTCATCTGATCAGCCTGTTTCCGTTCACATGGTTCGGAAGCTCCCGGAACCAGGCAATGGAAAAGGTGAAATTCATGGGCTTTTCTTACGAGCGCACCAGCGCCACGCCTCCGGCAGGCGAATATTATTACACGGGCGAACAGGACGGCGACCGGCGCATCTACGTTTCCGCGTCAGAGAGGAAAGGCAGTGTCGTGCCCGGACACGTCTACCTGAAAGAAGACGACCGTTACACGGCTTACGCGATCTCGGACATGCCAGAAGTGTACGCCTACGTACTCTGCAGTGCTCTTAACGCCAACGAAACGGTCCGGTTCGGCATCGCTAACGATGGTCAGGACGATGTGAAATTGCCGAATGCTGCGCCATACGAAGTCCTGCGTGAAGAGAACGGCGCATGGCGCACGGTTTACTCCGCCATTGCCGCTCAGGTGATCACTCCGCTATCCGGCGGCTCACGTCTGGCATGGCAGTGGGACCAGCAGCTGGACGACGGCTCCCTGGCTCCTGAAGGGGATTACCACGTTGTCATTGCCGGCAAGTACGTGGCGCCGTTCCGCATTGACGGAGACGTGCCGATCGTCGAAATGCGCGACTCTGAGATCGACCGCGCCGTCGTCGATGAACTGGCGGCGTCCTGCACGGCGATTGACGCATATCGCACGGGCACGAAAGAAGACACAGTCAGCATCATGCAATACAAGGCATGGGCCATGGGCCTGGACCCAGAACAGTTGCACAGGGCAATAGTCGCAGCTGGCGACGGGCTGCCATGCATGGCCATCCATGCAAGCTACGAGGGACGACCGGCGTGGATCATTCTTTTCAGCCCGAGGTCTGACCTCTCTGCCCCTGACATACATGTCGTGGACGATGCTACAGGAAAGCTGGTCTAAAGATTCCTTATCCCGTGAAAATTCATTTTGGCGAGCTTGAAGTCTCTGACGCCTGACGTCCATGGCGAGGGCATGCGAAGTCAGGTAGTATATAAAGTATATATACTCGGTGCGTACTTAATTTATATTTAAATACCATCGTGACTATCATCCGGTTCAAATGATCTTGCGACGGATCGAAGGTTGCACGGCGGCGGAAATAGCGTCACGTTGCAGCGTTCCCGAGATATGCCAGGAGAAAGCGATCTCGCGGCAATAGTTCACAGGTAATACGAATAGATTAAATAGTATAAATACTCGTTATGAACGAGCTTAAAAAGAGAGAGGATAGACAATGAGCAAAGCTGACGAAGCGAAGAAGACCATCACGATCGAAAACGTCGTCGCATCGACGGCCATCGGGCAGGAGATCGATCTGAAGTCCGTGACGCTTGCACTGGACGGCGCGGACTATGATCCCGAGCAGTTCCCGGGCCTCGTGTACCGGACCAAGGACCCGAAGACTGCGGCGCTCATCTTCAGGAGCGGCAAGATCGTCTGTACCGGTGCCAAGAGCATCGAGGACGTGGACCGCGGCCTGAAAAAGGTGTTCAAAAAGATGGACAGCGTGGGCATCAAGGTGGACAGCAACCCGGAGATCACCGTGCAGAACATCGTCGCGTCTGCCGACCTCGGCAGCGTGCTGAACCTGAACGCCATCGCCATCGGCCTCGGACTGGAGAACATCGAGTACGAGCCGGAGCAGTTCCCCGGCCTGGTCTACAGGATCGACAGCCCGAAGGTAGTAGTGCTGTTATTCGGCAGCGGCAAGCTGGTCGTCACCGGCGGCAAGAAGCCGAAGGACGCCGAGGAAGCCGTCGACCGAATCGTACGCGAATTAGAGGGCCTGGCCTTAATTTAAGGTCAGCCTCAGCCTATTTTTATCATTTCTTGTCCGACATGGCGAAGCCTGTCGCTCTTTATAGCCAGTGCTCGCGCATGAAATGCCATAGCCGGCTATCGGCCAGGCGAACGGTCGACAGGAGTAGTTATATTTACCTTTCAGGATGCATAGACTGGCCGGAGCAATTTCATGGTTTCCAGCAACACGGACAATAATGTCATCCATTATCATCAGTCACAGGACTTGATCAATGCAGCCTGGCGCGATCGCCACATAGGGATCGCTGCTGCAGTCGGTATCGCTGTACTGGCCGGACTGATCATCGGCCTTGCCATGCCCCGTAGTCCGGCTACCTCGTCTCAGGCGCTCTTCATCATGGCCCTCTGCCTGGCCGCTGGCCTGGCAGCGGGCTTCGTCTCGCGCTCTCGATGGGCCATTTTGCTTGCCCCTGCCGTCAATATCATCGTGATCGAGCTGTTCCACTTCGGTCTCGCCGGGCCCACGGTGAGCGCCATCCGGCTCGACGAGCCGTTTGGTATCATCGCGCTCGCCATCACCCGGGGCTTCTACGCCCTGATCGGGCTGTTGCCCATGGCACTTGGATCCAGCCTCGGCGCTTTGGCAGCCAGGCGGCTGTCGGGTATATCGGCTCCGGCGAAGCTCGCTTCTACCGCTGTGGTAGCGGTCGTGTCCGTCGTTCTCGTCCTGCTGGCCGTCGCGATCGCCCTGCCCGCGAGCACGCCGGCGATCCTGGGCGATGACTGGAAGCCGCTGCCCGGCAGCATCGCCGAGCTGACGACCATCGATGTCAACGGGGATGAGCAAGGGCTGCTAATTAGAGGCCATAGCGTCGACAACCCGATACTCCTGTACCTGTCCGGGGGGCCGGGCCAGAGCGACCTCGCGTTCCCCAGAGCGCTCTTCGGGGAACTGGAGAAGAACTTCACCGTTGTGTGCTGGGACAAGCGGGGCACCGGCAAGTCCTACGGCGGGTTCGAGCCCTCGTCTACGATCACCTTTGCCGGGGCTATCGCCGACACGATCGCAGTGACCGACTACCTGCGCGAGCGGTTCGGCCAGGATAAGATCTACCTCATGGGCGAGTCGTATGGCACCGTTCTCGGCGTGAAGACATCCCAGCAGCGGCCTGACCTGTACTACGCCTACATCGGCACCGGCCAGATGGTGAGCCCCAGTGAGACAGACCGGCGGCTCTATTATGACATGTTGGACCTGGCGAACAGGACGGACGACGCCGGCATGGCCGCCAAAATGCGCGCCTACGGCGAGCCGCCATACAAAGACGTCTACGCGTACACCTACGTCATGAACTACTATGACGCCCTGGCGGGCGATTATACCCCGCCGGCGAAGTACACTGAGCTGGCCGGACAGTCGGGCGTCGGCCCGCTCGGAGTCATGGCGAGCGAGTATACTCTGGTCGACAAAGTGAACGTGCTGCGCGGCCTCTTCGACGTGTTCGCCGTCCTGTACCCGCAGATCCAGGACATCGATTTCCGGGAGGACGCAAAGAAGCTTGATGTGCCCGTCTACATCATGGACGCGGACCACGAGCTTTCGGCCCGCCGCGACCTGGCTCTCGAGTGGTATGACATGCTGGAAGCCCCTAAGAAGCAGATCTTCACGATGGAGAACGCAGGGCATGCGGCGGCCTTTGAGGGCGTGGAGGAGTTCACCCGCATCATGAACGAGGTCGTCCTGTCGGAGACGTATCCCGGCCGATGAAAGCGGTTGCCGGCCTGGAGCTCGCCTAGATGAAGACCAGGCTGGCAACTATATTTTAAGTCTATCCTGCTTTCTTTCTGCTGATCATCAGCGTGCATATTCCTAAAAGCGGAAGCACGAGCCCGGCGCTGCAGAACGATGAATTCAATGGAGAAGATGGACTTGACGTCTCATTCATGGCGTTGACCAGATCAGAGATGACGATGTCGGCGGTCATGGTATTCGCATTTACATTCACCGTCAGGTTCGATCGGTGAATTTTTCCGCTGGCATCAGGCGCTTCTGCGGCAATCAGATACTGGTCGTACGGCAGTCTCATGAACTGATACCGCCCGATCGAGCCATATTCGCCTGCATTTTGACTACTCTGCTGTGGATTTCCGGGAATGTCGAATAGCCGTCCATCCAGAAATAATTTGACCGTCGCGTTAGGGATGCTGTCGCCGTTCGCGTCAAGAATGATGCCTGTGATAGTGGCTCCAGGCACTTCCGCACGAGGATCATACGCTTGCGCCTGCTCGCCGAATACCAGGATCGTACACAGTATCAGAAAAAAGCCGACGAGGGCTATGCCTATGATCTTCAATCTCTCATACCTCGACCTATTACTATTAAAGCCCTTATTTATAAAGCATAATATATTGTTTCTGTCACAAAACGTTAATTGTGCCGCGGATATGACGAACAAAGAGGGTTTCGAGGAAACTATTTTATCTGCCGAGGCGGGTATTACCCACGATGATCATCCCCGAGCACGAGCGTTCCAAGGAGCCCATGAAAGGCGAGCGCGTCCTCACTCACCCGGACATGCAGCGGGCCAACGAGTGGGTGATCCGCGAATATGAGGCGCCCGTACGGGACTTCTGCGTGTTCGTACCCTGCGCCAAGCACAAGCCCTACCATACAAGCCCGTCACACCAGATGTACGACAGGGTGATCTATTCCATCCTGAAGCCCGAAGAGACACACGTCGTAGTCTTCGGCACCTGCGGCGTCACGCCCCGAGAACTGGACGAGGAATACCCGTTCATGGATTACGAGTTCATGCTGGGCCGCTGCGACGTGGTATCAGTGAAGGACGAGTTCGTTCGCAACGAAAGCCGGAAGCTGGCCGCGTATCTCGAAAAGACCAGAGACAATTACAAGCACAGGATCGCCTACTGTACCGGCGACTTCCGTAAGGCCATGCAGAAAGCGCTCACGATGACCGATGTCGCTGTGACGATCGTGCCAAAAGAGGAGACGTTGGAGACAAATGTCCAGGAAGGCAAGCATTTCAAGTACGGCAGCCTGTCACGGCGGCCGTACCTGCAGGACTTTTCCGACGCGCTCTGCGACCTGAAGGGCGTGCCCAGACGTGTCGTCGGCATCACGGAGCAGTCAGCCAACGACGTGGACTGGTACCTGATCTAGCACATTTCATATATCAGGAAAAGCAAATCCTTCTGGTGTGAGCAAGACACTCGAAGTTAAGTTACGAGTATTCAAAGGCGAGAAAATGCTCTGTGCCAGTAATGAAGAGTCGGGCATTTTCACCCAGGGCAAGAGCTGGGATTCGCTCATGAAAAATATTCGCGATGTCATCGAGTGCTATTTTAACATACCATCGGCAGATACTGTTAGGATAATTATGGACATCGATCCGGTACCGGCAGGCCGGCGATAAAAAACGCCAGCCGTTCGATCTGGTACCGGACATCTTACTACAACGGCTTCACTATGCGCTTCAGTTTTTCAGGCCGTCTTATTCCTCTTTTTCCCTGCCGAGCTTCGCTGCCCTTGCCTCGCGGTATAGCTCGTCCGCCCGGCTCTCCATTTTAGCGATGATGTGGAACAGTGCCTTCATCTCGTCGTCGGTCAGGCTCTCGAACATGCGGAGGATGGTCTTCGTGTCGCCCTCTGCACGGCTATCGAACAAGGCAAGACACCGCTCCGTGACCTTCAGCCGGATGATCCGCCGGTTGTCCGGGTCTCGCTCCAGCGTCATGAAGCCCCGCCGCTCCAGGCCAGATGCGATCTGCTTGACATTCTGGTGTGTCGTGCTCATAGCGTCCGCCACCTCCTGGATGGACGGGGGGCTGCGGAACCCCGCGGCTATGACAATGACCATGAGCCACTGGTTAGTGGTGATGCCGTCTGTTTCCAGTTCCTTATCGATGAAGTACCTCCACCGCTGCTCGATCATGAAGACTGTGACGAGAATGAACTTAGCCATATCGATGCGACTGGAGGCAAAGCCAGACTGTATTTCGGTTACGTCAACCATTATTTTTCACCATTTCCCGGGCAAACCTTCTCGCGCCCTCCAGGTCGTCCCGGCCGGGATGGCCGATGTTGACGACGACGAACGACCTGCCTTTCGTGAAATATTTGCCGGCCACAATGGCGCCCTTCTGCGTTAAGGCCTCTGCCATGACATTCACTTCTTTTCCCTCGCCTCTGCCGGACGTGCCGAAGAGGGCGATCGTCCTTCCGGCGAAGTCGTTATCCGCGATGAACTTCTGCATCTCATTTGACGGCCTGTCGCCATAGCTGCCAGAGCCGAGGAACAGGAGGCCGTCCGGTGGAAGGGACGATACGGATTTGATGCCCTTAGCCTCGATGCCCAGCTCTGCGGCCATGGCCGTCGCCAGCTTCTTCGTGTTTCCGGTCAGGGAATAGTATAGTACATGGCTCATAATATACCTCTGCTTTTAGACGGCGGGCGCTTTTTCGAGAGTCACCGCCGGGGCTTTCATCTTCCCGTAGAAAACTGCCGTCAGCGCCATTGCGCCCATTGTTATCACGACGAACGTGATCATCATCAGAGGAGCCACTTCGATCCCGTCCATGATCTGGAACAGCCCCATCGAGACGACGCCTGTGCCTATCGTGACGGCCTTGATGAGGACAAGCGATGCCAGCACGTAGCCCCATGCGTCCCGCTTCAACAGCAGCGTCCCGGTGATGACAGCCAGCGGCATGATGATGCCCAGGTCGAGCGCCTGGATGACCAGCGTGGTATATGTCTCCAGCACGGCCGGCCGCTCTCCCGATGCCAGCGAGGGCAGGATGACTCCGCCCAGCCACATGAGAGCAAGTGCGAGGGCGGCGAAGTACATGAAGCACGCGGTGGCCTTCACCGGCGCACCCGCGAAGCTATCCCCGACCTTCCTGACGTCGAGCGTCAGGACGCTGATCGAGAAAGCGTACAGCGACAGCGAGAACGCCGCCACGTACACGAGAAACATGTAGTTATATGCAGCCAGGAACGACATGGAAGCATAGGTGTAGAGGAAGAAGAACACCGTGCCAGTCCAGACGAGTCGGCCGCGTAGCGAATCTTTTGCAGCAAAGAATGCCGAGATAATCAGCAACGGCACGCAGAACACGAGAACGACAAGATCGTTGCCCCGCGCCTGGGCGGCGCCGGATTTTGTATCGTTCTTATACAGGTCAGTGAGTAGGCCTGTGCCAGCAGCTGTGACGGCAAGGATAGCGATGAGAGCCGATGCGATGAGTATGAGTTTTCCGTTCATGTGCGATTTCTCCGATACAGGTAATATGTTACCCGTACAATTGGTAACACATTACCTGTTGATATTTATACCTTTGCATTTGGTAACATGTTACCTATTAAAAGGTTGTATACGCTATCCCGCAGTTAACACTACGGACGCAACGTACACTACGTACGCGACGAACGGTTAATAAAAGGCTTAGCGCGCCCTCTTTAAAAGAACGTAGTATACATAGTGTCCGTCGTGTACGTTGTGTCAGCTGTGGGATAGCCTGTACAAAAAGATACGAATGAAAAAAATTAGATCTTCTTGGCCCAGAGCACGATGTGCTTCCCGGGCCCATTGTAGTCCTTGATCGCCATAACGCCGTCCACCTCGATCGTGTTCCCGGACTGCACGGGCTTGAATCCTATCTCCTCATAGAACGCTGCCGCTATCTTATTCTGGGGACGAGAGGTGGTGAGGACCCTGTTGCAGCCCATCGTCTTCACCGAGGCCTCGAACTGATTGAACATGCGCCGCCCGATGCCGTGGCCCCGCATGGCCGGATCGACTTGCACCAGGTGCATGTACGCCTCCTCCGGGTAGGTCTGAGACCGGAAGCCCAGCAGGTATCCAAGCACCCGCTGTCGGTCCTCGGCGATGAAGCAGGTGCTTCGGAAGTGCCGGGTCAGTATGTGGTAGATGGTATCGCGCTCGATGACGATGTCACCCCATTCCTTCGACTTGTCGACGATGGCCAGGAAATCGTCCTCGAACACGTTTCTGACTAGCATGTGAGCTTCTCCGAATGGTACTTTGTCATTCCAGAATGACTTACTACGGAATGACAAAGTATACCATCTTTGATATTAATCTTGTCGTATATGGTCAAGGACTGGATCTACGCGGAGCCCATCGGTCTGTACGTGATCGCCGACGTGGACGGGAAGACCGTGCACTCTGTCGAGATGACGCACAAAAAACCCGCGTTTAAGGCACAGAGGACGGCTTTCATGAGAGCGGTAGAGGAATATTTCACTACCGGAAAAGACACATTCGCCTCATACAGCCCGGATTTCGCGGGCATGACGCCGTTCCGCAAAAAGGTAATGCAGGAACTCCGAAATGTTCCGGCGGGAGAGACAGTAACCTATGGCGAACTCGCAGCAACGGCAGGCAGCCCCGGCGCCGCGCGTGCGGTCGGCAACGTCATGGCCACGAACCCGGTGCCCCTTTTCGTCCCATGCCACCGGGTGGTCGCCACGAACGGGCTCGGCGGATTCACCGGCGGCCTCGACGTGAAACGGGCATTGCTGAAGCTTGAGTCTGCAAAGACAAAATAAGCCACAACAGGTGGCCGGGCTGCCATACCCGGCCCCGTTTCGGGCTCATGTAGAACGAAAACTCTCGCCAAGGGCGCCAAGTACGTCAAGAACGCCAAGACTTTTTTAAACAAAGGGCATACATGGAGCCGTTTTTACTAATAGTTCTTGGCGTGCTTCCGCCCTTGGCGCGCTTGGCGAGAAGATCGTACGACGCATAGCCGAAACAAGGGCAAACGACCCGAGCCCCGCGGCTGTATCCTCCGTGTTATTTACATGTTAAAGTATTATATTAGTTATTTTATATTGTTCTTGAGGTCTGTACTTGAGGCATAAGTTAGCTCTCGCCTTTCTCTTCCTCCTGGCCGCCGGGGTAGCGGCCGGGTGCGTTTCCGGCGCTCCGTCCGGCCCCTATGCTAACGCTGTTCTGGGGAAACAGCTCTACAACCTGAGCAACGCCAGCCACTGGGAATACAATGTGGTCATGTCCACAGGCAGTACGAACTCGACATGGAACATGACCATGAGCCAGACAGCTGAGCCGGGAGTGGAACGACGCATGGAGATCGGCACGGTTGGAAACGGCATGGACATTCTCTACGACGTCTGGTATGACACTTCTACGTTCCAAGTGAACCGCATGCATGCGAAAGGGTGGATCGGCGACTATTACCAGGAGCGCAACGTCTCGACGATGCAGATCCAGACGCTGCCTGACACGGGACTGCTATACTACCAGGTGCCTATGCAGTACGCTGGAAGCGTGATGGTCAAGGATGCCGGCGGACAGGCGGGCCAGCTTTATGTGTATACTGCCTCGAACAACAGGGGCCTGACTCTTACCTACTGGATCCACCCGGCGATTCCGGTGCCAGTCAAGATCCAGTTGAACAACAGCGACATGGGCGTGATCTTGACTATGATGCTGAACAGCTACAGGTAACGTGTGCTGACATACTCCCACGGCTAAAGTCTGTGGGGTTCTACGGTCGTCATCGTTCTTGATGTTGCCGTTTGGAGCGTATCAGTGCTGCTCTCCGGCATATCTCTGTCTATGTCGGATTGAGAGACGCCTATTGGACGCAACGCTATGTTGAACGAAGCGTTTACGTCGGCGTTCTCCACGTACCCGCAGTACGGGCACTTGAAAGCCTTGCCGTTTCTGTCTCCTATATGGCCGCATCTGCTGCACGATTTTGACGTGTATGCTGGCTCGATGTAGGCTACGCTGACTCCTTGCAGCTTGGCCTTGTACGCTACGAACTGGCGTAGCTGGTAGAAAGACCAACTGTTCAAGGAATAGTTGAACGACTTGGTGTGTTTCTTGTTTTTGCGAATACCCTCAAGGTCTTCGAGCTTGATACCGGCATCTGCTCCTTTTGCTATCTCTACGATTTTCCTGCTCATCTTGTGGTTCAGATCGCGGACGATACGGCTCTCCCTGTCATTAATTTTCTTGACCATGCCATACTTACCGAGCTTCTGCAACCTTCGCCTGATGTTCTTGTACTTCTTATGGACGTGCTGACACTGTTTGCCGAGTTTCCATACCTTGCCGGTATCAGGATTACCAACGACTGCGGCGTGTCCGGTAGCGTTCAGGTCTACACCGATATAGTGTTCAGGCTCGACGATGGTTTTCTCCGGTACGCTGACCGATATGTAGGCATAGTCCTTATCGACTTCTATCTGGTTTACTTTCTCGAAGTCGGGGAACCTATACGGCAACGAAAGTTTCAGACACGGTACGTTGATGATATGCCTATCACGGTCGGCTTTGATGCCCTGTCCCGGCACTGCGAGATTCACGTTTCGTGCCATCTTGATGGTCTTGCTGCGCCCGTACTTGCGGAGTATCTGGTTAGCTATCATTGACTTGAGGCCGATATGCTTCACATCTTTGCTGGTGAAACTCCGATGCTTAACGGCAAAGCCGGCTACCTGTTTCGCCATCCCCAACTCCGTGGAGAAGTCCCGGTCGTGCCTAACCTTGTACGTCAGTATCATTGGTTCTTCTGCTCCTCAATGTACTTCTTAATCGTTTCTTCGCTGATGTGACCGCAGGACTCCACGTAGTAGCTCCGAGTCCACAGCGTCGGCAGTCTTGATTTTAGGTCGGGGAACTCTTTCCGTAATTCATGACTACTGTATCCTTTCATCTGCTGGACTATCCAGTGTGGCGCAGCGGATGGCGGTGCCTTGACGAACAGGTGTAGATGGTCGGGCAACACTTCCAGTGTCTCGATGGATACGCCTATCTCGTCGGCTTTATTGAAAAGAAGCTCTTTAAGTCGCTTCTCTACGTCGCCAACGAGAACCTTCCGCCTGTACTTCGGGCACCATATCAAATGGTATCCGATGTTATAGACGGTCGTGTTCCCATGAGTCCAACGAGTGCTAACCATCAGAATACTATACGGTTGACAAGTATATAATCTTCCCCAGTATAGTGAGAAGAGATTCAAGGGGCGGACTCATCCCACAGCTAAAACCCGTGAGCTTTCTCCGCCCCATGACCCCATTATCGGTAAAATACAGGACACAAAGGTTCGCAAAGTGTACCTTTGTGTCCCTGAGGCAAATTATATCCGCTTGTCTCGCATCGTTACGATCGATGTTGAATATCCTCTCCTGGAACGTGAACGGCCTGCGGGCCGTCCTCAAGAAAGGGTTCATGGATTTTCTCTCCTCGGAGAGCCCTGACATTCTCTGCCTGCAGGAGACCAAAGTCGCCGAGACGCCTGTTGAACTATACGGGGCCGATGGCTATCACATGTATTTTGCGTCAGGGGAGAAAAAGGGGTACAGTGGCGTGGCCATCCTGACCAGGGAGGAGCCTCGGTCTGTCTCCATGGGATTCGGCGACGCCCGGTTCGACGGAGAGGGCAGGACGATCATAGCCGACTACGGGAAGTTCGTGCTCATGAATATCTACTTCCCCAACGGCAAGGCCTCGCCGGTACGGCTGGAGTACAAGATGGCGTTCTACGATGCGTTCCTGGACTACGCAGACCGGCTGAAATCACAGGGGCGGAAGATCATTATCTGCGGCGACGTGAACACGGCCCACGACGAGCGGGACATTGCCCGGCCAAAGGAGAACTCGAAGTTATCCGGATTCCTGCCCGAGGAGCGAGCCTGGATGGATAAGTTCGAGTCCCACGGGTACACGGATACGTTCCGGATGTTCAACAACGACGGCGGCCACTACACATTCTGGGATATGAAGAGCGGCGCGCGAGCTCGTAACGTGGGCTGGCGTATCGACTATTTCTACGTCTCGGAAAACCTGAAGAAAGATGTGAAAGAGTCGTTCATCGTGTCCGATGTCATGGGCTCTGATCACTGCCCTGTCGGGATAAAGATCGACCTTTGACCCCCAGGTCATTATCATTTTACTCTGCGAACACCTGGCCACTTTTTTGCGGTCGTTTTAGGCGGCAGACGATGGCAGCTCTAACACGATGGAACTACTGAGCTGGAGCTGAAGGGCCGGTACTAAACCCGGCCCCTATTGTTAAGCGATTAGGACAAAAAGGGCTTAAGTGTGGAAGTCAATCTGAGGTACAGGCAATAATTTGTCCGAGATGATCCCTATGAGACACCTGTATCTGGCTATCCTCGCAACCACTGTTCTGGCAGTGCTGATCTCCGGCTGCTCCGGCGGCAGTTCGACTGGCACGCCGTGCCCGACACCGCAGGCCGGCACTACGACGCCCTCGCCGACATGGGGCGCCGTCGACTCGCCGTCACGGGCCGACCAGCTATTCCACCTCGACAGCCTCAACTGGTACCAGTACAGGGCGGACATCTCGACTAGCACGGCGAACCTCTCAAGCCTGTACAAGTTCGAGTACAGCGACGAGACATACGATGGCACGGCCTCGAAGCATACTAGAATGATCAGCAACGACACACTCAACGCTCTGGATAACATCGTCGATATCTATACGAGCAAGGCAGACGGACGATCGCTCGGCGGCTCGGCGAAGTCGTTCATTTCCGGCGCTCTGAGGACGGAAACCGCCATCGCGGCAGGACAGGGCATGAGTTACATGGACAAAGGCATGGCCAGCCAGGCCTGTGCCGACAGCAAGGCCGTTTTGACTGGCAGAGGACAGGAAAAGATCACGGTCGACGGCACGACATATACATGTGCAAAGTACGATTACGTCTACCAGGGAGTCACCTATACTGCCTGGTATACGC